>JAFEBR010000683.1 GCA_018242565.1 Planctomycetota bacterium
AGAGACCGACCAGAATTCAGGGGGCTATTTGTGTCATGCGCAGTCACCGAAAAGCTGCGGGATCAGGCCTCCATTGCTCCGGTCGTCTCTGGTGGGGAAGATAGCGGTGTGAATCCCTTTCGCACGATCCCTTGGGATTGGAAAAACTGGCTGCGGGCCTGGGCTCGCGGGGCCGCTGATTTTATCTATCCACCTGCGTGCCGACTCTGTACCGCGGATTTGCCCGAAACGGACCTGACGGCAGAGCCCGGGGCCCCCTTCTGTGCCAGTTGCCGGTCGCAACTCCTGGCGTGGCGCGGGACTTCATGTATCCGCTGCGCAGCCCCGCTTGGCCCGTATCTCGATCCGCAAAAGCCCTGCATCTTTTGCCGGAATGATACGTTCGCCTTCGAACGGGTTTTTCGGCTCGGCGTCTACGACACGATCCTGGCAACAGCGTGTTTGCGTGCCAAATCAGCGCATGGTGAATCACTGGCGGCGGGCCTGGCGGACCTGTTGTGGGAATGTGAAGGAAATAACCTCGAACAGGTCGGTATCGACGTGGCACTGGCAGTGCCGCCGCACTGGTTGAAACGCTGGACGGCAGCCCATCATGCCGCTGAGACGCTGGCGTCTGTCTGGGCCCGAAAGTTGAAAGTTCCCCTGGCGCCCCATATACTCACGAAACGTCGCTGGACGCGGCCGCAATCCCGGTTGCCGCCCGCCGAGCGTCGCCAGAATCTGCGAGACGCGTTCCGGGTCGAGGCAGCTGCCGATTTACGGGGCGCGACGGTCTTGCTGGCCGACGATGTGCTGACCACCGGGACAACCGCTCACGAAGTCAGCAAGTTACTGTTACAGGCCGGTGCCGGCCGTGTCGTTGTCGCCGTCATCGCTCGCGGTTTAGGGCGCAGATAGGCTGTCCCTGAAAAAACGTCCTGAACATGTCGAGCGTGAATCAGCCTTCGCCCAGTCGCCGTAATCGAAAATCGGCGACATATTTCTTCCTGCGCGGCGTCGCGATCACGTTGCCTCCGGTGCTGACGCTGTTGATTCTGGTCTGGGCTGGTAATGGGTTCAACACCTACGTCATTCAGCCGATCAACTTTGTCGTGCGCTTCGGGTTAGCGACCTGGAATAACAGTATTAAGACCGCTGACCAATTGACGGCACCGCCTCCTGGTTATCCGGCCGTGCCCGATTGGGGGCGGAATTATCTGGTGACGCAGCAGGCAGCCGACGAATTTCTGAGACGTCGGCCGACCGAGCCTGTGACGCTCAACGCCGAACTGAAAGAGACGATTTACGTCGTCGCAGAACGTGGGACGGGGAACGGAAAGTATGTCCCGTTGTCCGATTATGAACTCGTGTTCAAAGAGCTGCGCCCGGTGCCGTTGCCCACGACAGCGATCGGGTTGTACATGGAAATTGTCTCGGTCCGTGAGTTCCGCTCGCAATGGGTCCTCAGTGCGCTGTCGCTCTCGCTGGCGATTGTGGCCATGTATTTTCTGGGACGGCTGGTGACGGCCCGGGTAGGAGCCTGGTTTGTCCGAGTCAGTGAAAGTCTGCTGACGCGAGTACCGCTTGTGAGAAATGTGTACTCAACCGTGAAGCAGGTGACCGACTTTGTCTTCAGTGACCGGGAAGTCGAGTTTCAGCGGGTCGTCGCTTTGGAGTATCCGAGAGCCGGAGCCTGGACGCTGGGCTTTGTCACCGGCGAAGGCATGCTCGATTGTGCGACCGTGGTGGGAGAGCCCATGGTCACCGTGCTGATTCCGACCTCGCCTGTGCCGGCGGGAGGCTTCACCGTGATGGTCGCTAAGAGCAGCGTGATTGACTTGAATCTGACGGTTGATCAGGCGGTACAGTTCATTGTTTCGTGCGGTGTGTTGATTCCGCCGCAACAGAAGGCACCCGAAGGATTGTCCGAAGCGGAATTCCGCAGTCGTCTGGCAGGGGCCCCGGCTTCTGCGATGCTGAAGTAGTACCACCTCGAGCAAAGCGGTTTGGTGCGGCCGGCTTCCTGACTCGGCCCGTTTTTCCTGTAAGCAAGTTGTGTTCATTGTGAAATTCTCAAGACCCACGATTCGTCTGGCGAGCCGATCGAGTCGGCTGGCTCTCTGGCAGGCTGAACATGTGGCCGACCGATTGCGCGAGGCTGCACCTGAAGTCGCTGTCGAAATTGTCCACGTGACGACCGTGGGGGATCGGGATCAAACAGGGGCACTCCGGTCGTTCGGCGGGCTGGGGGTGTTTACACGGGAAGTGCAACGCGCCGTCCTGGAAGGCGAAGCCGATCTGGCCGTCCACAGTCTGAAAGATCTACCGACCGAATCGGTACCAGGACTGTGCTTGGGGGCGGTTCCGGAGCGTGAAGAAACGGCGGATGTTTTGTTGTTGCCAAACATGGCGGCGCGATTGGAGTCGCTGGACCAGCTGGCACAGGGAGTACGCCTGGGAACAGGCAGTCTGCGTCGGCAGGCCCAATTACGACACATCCGACCTGATCTGCAGGTGGGTGAAGTGCGGGGGAATGTGGAAACCCGCATTCGCAAGCTCGACGAAGGGGAATACGACGCCATCGTACTGGCGCTGGCCGGGTTGAAGCGCCTCGGCTTGAGTGACCGGGTGTCGCTGGTTTTGGGACCCCCGCAGATGTTTGCGGCGGTCGGGCAGGGGGCCCTGGGTATCGAATGCCGGCAGGACGACGTTGAGTTACTGGAAGTCCTGCAACTCTTGAATGATCCACCAACTCGCCAGCGGATTACCGCCGAGCGAACTTTGCTGGCACGACTGCGAGCCGGTTGCCATGCACCGGTCGGGGTGGCGACCGAGGTGGTCGGCTCCGACGTAAGCCTCGAAGCCGTGGTGTTGGACCCGAGCGGTGCCGAGCGCCTCGTCGCGAAGTCGCAGGGGAGTGACCCCGAGGTTCTGGGAGCCCAGGTCGCTGAACAGTTGCTGACTCTGGGAGCCGATCGGCTGATTGCGGCGCCGCGCTGAAGCGATCAGGCACAGGCCGGCGTCGAGAGCAGAAAAGCAACAACGAGGGTCAAACTGACCCTCGTTGCGGATTCACGATGAATATGACTGGGTGAGTATCGCCGCACGGGCGATGGTTTAGCTCACGTTCAGGTCAGGCACTGCGCCGGTTGCGGTCGAGGCGGAGGCGGGTTGCCCTTACGGTGCGTTTCCAGCACCATGTTCCAGTCTTCGGCTGAAAGCTCTTTGCTTGATTGGTAAATCTGCCATTTCTGCTGCCGATCGAGCACCGAAATCTTGGGCAGAGACGTGGCATTGAATTTCTTCTGAACCGCCTTGCCTTCGGGGGTCGAGGTGTCGATGACACACACCACGTAATCGTTCAGGATCTCACGACGATGTTTCGTGCGCTTGAGCCATTCGATGTCGACAGGGGTTTCCTCTGAATCTTCTCCGGGGTTGAGAATCACCAGCACAGGGCGATTCTGAACGTGAGCGACATGCCAGGCCTGCTTGTAGCTCTCGTAGACCGTGGATTCGAGGGTGCCGCCATTCATCGCGGCGCAAAGAACCAAGGCACTCAGTTGAACAGTCATAGGGCTGGAACTCCATTTCCGAGATGTGGGCGCTCGGATTTCGATCAAATTCGAAACACAAGTAGCTCAAATCTACCAGACACATCCCACAGCGAGCGTCAGGTCCCAGCCTTACGCAGGACGTACTTTCGTATGTCAAACTGTACTTGTCAAGCAGTCTGTTCCGAGAATTCCGCAGACACAGAAAAGTGATTTTGGATAAAATGAGAGAACTGCAGAGACCCTAGTTGGCCCTGATCTGAGCGCCCTGATTCAAGGGCGAGGCAATCGTGTACTCACAATTCTGGCCATCCGTAGTTGCGGCCAGATCTCGGGCCAGATCTGCTGCGGCATCGGTGTGTGGACATAAAACAAACAGGGTCGGTCCCCACGAAGATTGTCCGTAGCCTGTGACGTTACGTGCGATGAGTTCGGCTTCCAGCCGACGAATCTGGGGGGAGGCGAATACTCCACCTTGGACCGGTGCAAAGTAAGCGCCCACCAGTTGCCCGAATTCGCGGATGGCGCGGCACGCGTTATCGAAATCGTTCTCCATCACGGCCGGGACCAGTTCGAGAAGGGCCAGTCGGCACAGCCGGTCGGTTGTGGTTGTCGGCATCGGGGCCAGGCTCGCGAATCCCTGCGTTTCAGTGGAACCTGAGATGCCCACCGCATCGCGAGGACGAATCAGCAGACACCTCCAGTCAGCCGGGACCGTAACGCGCGAGATTAACGGGCTGATTTCATCCGACTGGCGGTGTCCCGCTTCCACCAACAGACCGCCCACGGCATAGCCATGCAGCCCGAGTGCCGACCGCAGGCCACGACCGGCCCGCCGCGCCAGTTCCTCGGGAGCAGGGGCCTCTTCACCGGACAACTTGGAAACGGCATGAGCCAGGGCCATCCCCAGTTGCGTTCCCGATCCGAGGCCGGAGTGTGCCTCGGGGCTCGCCAGCAGTTCGACACTCAACGGGCCCAACCAGCGTTCGGCACGCAGGCGTTCCAGAATCATGGCAACCCGTTTGTCCCATCGGCCGCATAGCCGTGTCGAACGTTCGACTTCGCGGACCCGAATCGAAAAGCCGGGCCGGTCGATCATCATTCCGACCCCTCCATACGCGCGAATATCCGGCTGGCCGACTGAGAACATGCCGAAATGCAGTCGCGCTCCGGTAGTGACCGTGACGTCAGTCGGATGGGGAAGATTCGCTGCTGTGGGAATGTAGGGGGCGGGCGGCATGCGGGATCTGGTCGAATGGGTGAGGCGCGGTTGCCGTCCGGACAGCTACACGAAATTCAGGAGTTTTTCAGGCGGGACATTCCCCCGGCCGCCCTATCGTCTCGGCGGGCAGTCGCTGGAATCTCTGCTCCAGTGGTTTTCACGGTGTACCAGGCCGTTGTCAAGTTTCAACGGTCGATTCAAACGCCCCTCCGGTTGAATCGCGTGTCGAGCCAACCGTTGGCAGGGCAGCGGGCAATGCCGGAATCCCAACAAAGAGATTGGCCATTGTCGGGGAGTGGGACCATGTCGGATTGATCCGACTTCACCGAGGCTCAGAAAGATGGTCTCGCACGTATTCTTCAAGCAGACGAAACGCTGCCGTTTCGCGCGGGCCGGCGGTTTTTTGGACGATGACCGCGAAGCGTTCGAAGTCCCGCCGAATCTCTTCGGCCGGCAACAGGTGGAGTCGGGTGGCCAGAATGGCTGCTTCGAGCACGGCGTGTTTGGCGCGATTGAAACCAAAAAAGTCTCGCAAATGTTCACTATGCACAACCCGGGCCTGCATGGTCACCCGAGGCTGAGAGTCATCGATCTCAGTGACTTCGAATTCAAACCAGCGACACGCGTCAGTGAGGACCCGTCCGGGAATTTTGACAGCGGGTTGGTGTGGAGGAAATTCAGTCAACCGACCGATGGCAGCCTGGGCCAGAATCAGAACATCATCGACCACGTGCAGCACGCCGCACCGGGTTTGTTGTAGATTCTGGCAGGTAGTGCTCGTCTGGAAGGGACGCAGCACCAGATGGCTCAGCGTCTCATCAACCAGGGGGCCCATCGGGGCGACGTTCCAGACCCCCGAGTTCGAGACACTGGTGATAAGTCCTTCAAGAATCATGATCGGTCGACATTATAGCGAACGACAACCGCGACGGGAGTTGTCGCGGTGGGCCTTTTTGCTGTCTGGCGCGTGTCGCGCCAGACAGCCCCGTTGTCGACAGTGCCCCAACCACTCGGTCAGATGATCGGGCTATTTCAGCAGGCCCATCGTGAAGCTCACGAGTTGGCGGATATCGCCAGTCTGCTCGATGACCGGGACGGCGAAGTCGATCGCGATTGGCATGGGACCCATCATGGGGACGCTCAACCGCAAACCAGCACCCACGGTTTGCCGGTACTTGTCGAAGGTGATTGTCGAATCGACCGAACCAAAATCCGTGAAGGCTACGATCTGGAAGGTGTTGTCGGCTGTAATCGGCAGCAGATATTCGACTGAACCCAGTCCCTGGAACTGACCACCGACGGGGACCCCATATTGTTGAGGCGAAACGCCGTAGAATCGGAAACCGCGGAAGCTGGTAAAACCACCGGCAAAGTACCGTTCGAAGAACGGGGCACCGTCGCCGATCCAGCCGAACTGCCCAACCATCGAGACCACCTGCCGGCTGCCTCCGTCGGGACGTTCGTGAATCAGGAAGTACTGCTTGTATTCTGCGTCGAATTTGGGATAGACGAAATTGCCGAACGCCTGTTCGTAATCGAGTCGGGCGTAATGTCCTGATCCGGGCAGAAATGCGTTGTCACGGGTATCGTGCACCAAGGTGCCTTTGACCGTCGTCAGGAAGTTGTTACCCAGGACCTCAAAAATGTCGGGGGGAATGGGATTCGTAACGTTCGAGATATTGACGTTTTCAGCGCGTAAGGCGATCGAGCCTGACGTATTGATGGTGAACTGGCGTCCGACATCCACGCGTCCACCGGCGTTTTTCTGCCACCAGTTGGGATAAAAACGGGTCTGGTAGTAACCACTGACGCCGAAGCTGACGTTCTGTTCCAGGAAGAACGGGTCGCGCCAGCTGACCAGGTATCGACTCAACTGGGTACCGGGCATCGCTTCCAAACGGAATTGCTGTCCACCGCCACGCCAGGCCACACCATCGACAATATCCTGGAACGAAGTGGCAGGGCGGAACAGGTCGAAGTTGTTTTCTTCGAGAACGGCCGTTCCCAACAACCCGGCGTTACTGTTGACTGACACACCGAGGTTGATGCGTCCGGTCTGAGTTTCATTCACGGCCACGTCGACATCGAGCCAGCCGGGTCGCTCTTCAGGCGGGGGCAGCCAGTTGTAACCTGGGGGGCTGTCCGGCGATTCTCCGTTGGGCAGACGATCGAGGAAATCTCCCGAATCTTGCCCGCGGACAATCAGGCCCGGACTCGCGGTGGTTGTGACACCGACCGATCGTGGCGTATCGGCCGCCGATGAAGATGTCGTGTCCTGAGCAGGTTCTGATGCAGGCTGTGCCGCGGGTTCGCTGTCGGATTTCGTCGCACGGGCCGGACGACTCGACCGGGGCGCAGCACTTTGGCCGCGGACCAGATTGAGTTGCGATTTCTGTCCCGTATTCATGTTCGACGGTTTGAGGCTGATTTCGGGAGGAGCCTGGTCAGGACCACCGGCTGCACCGGGACGTCCCCCGGCAAAAATCTGTGCGTTTTTCAGACGCTGTTTGCTCTTTTCGATTTTCGCCATGCTGGCAAGTTCGCCCGGCCGGAACACGAGTTTCGTCAGCACCGCATTTTCGCGGGTGTGCGGGTGGCTGTGCGGGTTCTGGCCGTTGATGTGAACATTGATCCGGCCGATGCGGTACGGACGGTCTTCGTTGATGTCATAAATCAGATCGACGTAACCGGGTTCTTCGAATGACCGCTGGCGGGGTACGACGCTCGCGAAGATGCGTCCCAGTTCGCCGTATTGGGTTACCATTTTCTCACGATCCACGGAAATGAATCGCTGGGCCCAGTATTGGCCGGCTTTGACCTTCATGTTCTCGCGGAGTTTGTCTTCCGGGAGGACACGGTTGCCTACGAACTGAATGTCGCGGATCTTGTAGCGGACCCCTTCGTCAATCACATATTCAAAGGTGACTTTGCCTTTGTCTTCCGAAACATGTTCGACGTGGTTGATCTGGACGTCAAAGAACCCGAGTTCGTTGTAGTACTTGCGGAGTGACGTGAGATCGTCATCAATTGTGGCCGGATCGTATTTTCCGCCGAACAGCCACAGAATCTGGGTGCGGGTTTTCACCTGTGTTTTGAGCACGGGAGACGAGAAGTACTTGTTCCCCGAGAACTTGATGCTGCTGACGACGACCTTGGGGCCTTCGCTGATCTTGAAAATCACTTCCCGGTCGGCGGGGTCGCTGCCTTTTTCAAGTTCGATTGTCGCATGGCGGTAGCCTTTTTCCCGGTAGTGTTGAATCAGTCGTACAACCGCTTCTTTGTTCTGGCCGATGTCGTAGCCGCCATTCACTTTCAGATTGCAGAGTTCAATTTGTTCGGTGAGCTCTTTGAGCTTGATCTTCTTATTGCCCACGAACGTGATCTTTTCGACCAGCGGACGTTCGCGGACGCGGAACACAAGCACCGGACCTTCTTTGGACTGGGCAATCCGGGCCTCGACGTCGAAAAACCAGCGTTTTGAAACCAGGGTGCGGACGTCTTCCTTGGTCACTTTCGGATCATACGGACGTCCGACTCGCGACTTGATCAGTTTCAGGATCTGGTCGCGCTTAATGGCTTTGTTGCCTTCGATCACGATATCGACCAGCGGGCCCTTAACGACATCCTCGGGGGTGATCTGATCTTCGAATCGCGCTCGCTCAGCTAAGGGTCCCGACGACTTCGCCGGACCCTTCGCGGCCGCTTTGTCCGTGCTCGGCGAGGTGTTGTCCGGGGCGGAGGTTGCGCCGGGCAGTGCTTCCAGATCGGCAGATTTCCACCCCGATTTTTCGGACGAGGGGGTATTCTTGAGCGAGGGAAGTTTCGATTTCCCGGTTGGTTTCACAATCGAGTCGTTGAGTTCCCCGAGATCCGTCGGATCTTCGAATTTGGGGGGCGCGGTTTCGCGGATATTCCGGTTCACACGCGAGGGTTTCAGCAGGGGAACGTCATCGAGTTCGACCGACTGGCGGCGTTCCGCGGGTTTGTCGGCAATTGCGTCTTCGGGCAGTTTCAAATCGATATCAGCGGGCAATTCAAAAGTTCCGCTGGTGGACGATCTGGGGGCCGACAGGCTGGGTTCGGGCGTGGCCTGTGCGTCCGTCGCAGACGAGCGCAACCGGTTCTTCTTGCTGGGTTTTGGTGCAACAGACAGCTCGGCAGGCGGCAAAGACGGAGTCTCTTCGCCGGCATCGGCCGTTGCGGCCGGTGTCTGCGCTGGTGCTGTGATTTCGTCGTCGTCCAGAAAGGGATCTTCCAACTGGGGTTTTGCCTTCGTCTTCGACTTGGCTGCTCCCAGGATGCCGAACTGGCCCGACCCCGCAGTTGCTGCAATTGCGGCAGCAACGACGACTATCATCCAGCGCAAAGTGCCCGTGCGGACAAAATGGCTGGGGAGCCGGACACCGATCATAGGTGACATTTCCCGTTTGATGATGGATCTGTGAGGTGATAGCGCAGTTTGAGAGTTGGTGGGACGAAGTCCCGAGGGGAGGGGGACAATATCGCATTCTGAATTTTCCGACAAGACGTGTTTTTCGCTAAAGAAACCGTCATTTGGAGCGCGGCACCCGGCATTCCCGTTTGGCCCCCGCAGTGCGGTTTCAGCACGGATTGTGAGTTGTGGTTGAATCGGGCCCCACGGGTGGGGTTTTGCCACACGCTTTGTCGGAACGCGTGGGCGGAGCGCTTCGGGGCTGTCCGAGAAATCCCGTACGGCGAAACCGCTCTGGCCAGGAAGCCAGACAGGCCCGTTGTTCGCGGTTCGTGTTCCCGAGTGCGCTGAGGCCGCAATGCGGGATTTACGCCGGGTCGTACCCTGCTCTATTTAGCCGGTCGCAGGTCGACGCACTTCAGACGCGTCGTGTCTCGGACATACAACAGTCCGTTGGCCAAAGCCGGCAGCGCGCGAGTCGTATTCCTGGAGAGTGGGGCACGGCCGAGTTCCCGATAGCTGTCGGCGGAGGCCCGAGCCAGGATCAACTCTCCGTCATCGGTGACAACCACCAGCTTGCCGTCGGCGACGATCAGGTTGCCAATCGGGTAATCCGCTGCCGTCCAATGAATCTTTCCGGTGAGCACGTCGAAGCAGCGCAGCCGTCCGGGGGGGCGGTCCTGGCGTCCATCAATTCCGAAGAAGTGCCCATCCGCTGGGACTGCTGTGCTGTACTGGCTGGACATGGTGTCATTGTTGGCCCAGACCTCTTCGGTGGATGTCTTCCCGATTTTTCGGCAGACGGCGCCGATTCCATAGCTGGCCGAGAGAAACAGGTGGCCATTGAACACCTGGGGAGTTGCGGCATTCACCGTCGGACCGGCGTCCCCATAGCGGAATCGCCAGCGGACGGTTCCCTGCTCGGGATCGACCGACACTGCGGCCAGCCGGGTGACAAAAATGACATGTCGCACACCATCGACTGTGACCGCTTGTGGAGCAGAGTAGCTTGCCTGCTCGTCGGTGGCAGTCCAGGCTGTCTTTCCGTCAGCCAGGTGGAACGCGACAATCCCAGTCCCTTTTTTCTTGCCCCCCACGTTGACGAGCAGTTTGTTGCCTTCGACGATGGGCGTACTGCCCACTCCGAAGAACCCATCGGGAGCGTCGTAGTCTCGACCTGCCGTGCGTGACCAGCGGACGTTGCCGGTTTTCAGGTCCAGGGCCCGCAGGTCTCCGGTGGCACCGAAGAGATACACGACATGGTCGTGGATCAAAGGTACGCAGCGTGGTCCGTGGTCGTTCGAATACCCGCCGGCATAGGTTGCCGGAAACGATTTGGACCACAACGGCTTTCCGGTCCGCGCGTCGAGACCTTCTGCCAGGTCTTCGTCTCCCCGCCGATGAAACACCACGGCGATATCGTCGGCTACGGCAACCCCGGCGAACCCTTCGCCGACTTTGTGTTCCCACACGACCGTTGGGCCTTGAGCCGGGATCGAATCGGTCAGTTTTTCGCCGACGGCAACGCCCGTTCGCTGCGGACCCAGAATCTGTGGCCAGTCGCCGCCCTGCGCCACAACCGTCGAGCCGAGCAGGGTCAGGGCCCCCCAGGCAATGTTCCAGAGACGCAAGTGCCAATTCATAGAGCGAGTTCCTGAGGTCGTCGGTTACCGCACGCCGGGTAAGGATGGTCAACCTTGAGGTCGCAGCGGCGACCTGGGGTATCAGGGATGATACCGGGATGGCCCAAGTTGGCAACAGATATGAGGTTACGGTGGAGTGGGGCAAGCTGTTGCGGGGCGGGGCATTGCCCAGGAGATTTCTGGGGCAGGCGGGAAAACCACAGCCAGTTGCCGGGGACCTGATCGACGGGCGGCCTCATTTGGACAGGCTTCCCGGCGATTGTTATAAACACCGGAACAGTACGGTCCATGATTTGTCTGAACAGGATAACCCAAGACGTGAGCCTACCCCGTAATCCGACCCGTGCGGTCAAAATTGGCAGCATTACCATCGGCGGCGGAAATCCGATCGCCGTGCAGAGCATGTGTGCGACTCATACACAGGATGTCGCTGCCACGGCCGCTCAAATCAATGACTTGGCCAAGGCGGGGGCCGATGTGGTGCGTGTCGCAGTCGACAGTAAAAAAGATGCCGATGCGCTGGCAGAGATTCGGCAGCAAACACGTTGCAATCTCGTCGTCGATTTGCAGGAAAACTATCGGATGGCCGAACTGGTGGCCCCGTACGTCGACAAATTGCGCTACAACCCCGGGCATTTGTATCATCACGAACGAGAAAAGCCCTGGCAGGAAAAAGTTCGCTTCCTGGCCGAGATCGCGTCGAAAAACGATTGCGCGATGCGTGTGGGGGTGAATTGCGGTTCGGTCGATCCGGCCAAGGCGGACAAATACGACAAGCACGATTCGATCTCCCCGATGATCGAAAGCGCCCTGGATCACTGTGCGTTTCTCGATTCGATCGGGTTCACGCGTTATTGCGTTTCTCTGAAAGATTCGGACCCCTCCAAGGTCATCGAAGTCAATCGCCGGTTTGCGACCGAGCGTCCGGACGTGCCTTTGCATCTGGGGGTTACCGAGGCGGGTTTGCCTCCGGATGGGATCATCAAGACGCGGATTGCGTTCGAACAATTGATTTCGCAGGGCATCGGCGACACGATTCGAGTCTCTCTGACTGTTCCCAACTCCCAGAAAAGCCAGGAAATCGAAGCCGGGCGACAGATTCTAGCCGATATTGCCGCCGGGCGAGTCCGGTCGGTCGTCCGGTTCAATGACCAGAAACTCAATATCATCAGTTGCCCGAGTTGTTCGCGGGTCGAGAACGAGGCGTTCATCGAATTGGCCCAGCAGGTCAAGGAAATGTCGCGATACGCCCAGGATCATGCGATTACAATCGCCGTGATGGGTTGTCGCGTAAATGGCCCGGGTGAGACGGATGACGCCGATCTGGGACTGTGGTGTGCCCCCAATTTCGTCAATTTGAAGCGCGGGGGCGAAGAATTGGGTGCATTTCCGTACAGTGAAATCCTGCCTCGACTCAAGCTGGAGCTGGATCAGCTCATCGCGTCTCAACTTTCCGGATCATCCTGACGATGACAGATGTAACGGTTGCGCTGTCGGCGCAACCGGGGCGTTCGCGTGGGATGAGCCGGCTGAGCGGTGGTTCCGCGTGCCGTCTCGAACTAATGACCATCTGAGCGATTGAAATTCATGGCCACAGACCTGCGTCTCAAAGAAGAACTTCCCGAATTGACTTCGCGGATCATCGAGACCTATCGCTCGATCGGGAAAATCAATCATTTGGGCCATTGCCCGCTTCCGAATCTTGCGGCTGTGATCGAGATTCTGGACGACCTGAAGGAAATCATCTTTCCGGGATACCGCCGTCGGCAGAATCTGCACTACGGCAATGTGGCCTACCATATTGGTGACCTGGTCGATTCGCTGCATGACTCGCTGACTCAGCAATTTGCGCGGGCCCTGCGGCACGATTATGACCTGCGCCACGAGTGCTCTTGTGGCGTTGGCAGTGAAATCGACTTCGAAGCCCTGGGGCAGACCAAGACGCTGCAGTTTCTGGAAACCATTCCCAGGATTCGCGGTTTGCTCGCGTCGGATGTTCAGGCTGCCTATGACGGAGACCCGGCGGCGACGAGCCTGGATGAGATCATTTTCTGTTACCCGGGGCTCGAGGCCATCACGGTACAGCGGCTCGCTCACGAGCTGTACGAGCTCAAAGTTCCCATCATTCCCCGCATGATGACGGAATGGGCACACAGTCGGACGGGAATTGATATTCATCCTGGTGCCAAGATCGGCCCCTCGTTTTTCATTGATCACGGCACGGGGGTCGTGATCGGTGAAACAACGGAAATCGCCGCGAAGGTGAAAATCTACCAGGGTGTCACGCTGGGAGCGTTGAGTTTCCCGAAAGACGAAAACGGAAACATCATTCGCGGCAAGAAACGGCATCCCACGATTGAAGAGCGCGTGGTGATTTACGCCAATGCGACCGTTTTGGGTGGCGATACGGTGGTGGGCGCGGGTTCAACGATCGGTGCCAGCGTCTCGCTGACCCACAGCGTGCCGCCGAATACCCTTGTCACCGTCGAAAAACCGGCACTACGGTTTCTCGAGAAGTAAGCGTGTGAGTGCCAGGTTCGCTTGCGTGCGTTGTCAGGAACGCGATGCTTGACCCATGAGTGGCACAATGAAAAACCGGCCTCAAACGCCCCACAGTGGGTTTGAGACCGGTTTCTGCAGTCCGTACTTTATCGGCAGCCTAGCGTCGCCCAATCTCAGGCGATCGCTCTTGGTTTCATGGTCGGGGCCTCGCTCGCTTTGAGCGTCTGGACCTGATCGATCACGGCTTCGAGTTGGGACACGAGCTTCGACTGTGTCTCCAACAGTTCGTCGGTCGCGGCGATCAATTGGGCTTCACGCTGGGTCGAGCGTTCCAGGCTCCCTTGCACCGCATCCGAGAGATTCCCCACACGGTCAGCCAGTTGTTCGAGATCGGCTTGAATCTGCGAATCCGCGGTGACTTGTGCTTCGCGAGCGGCAAGATTGCGGCGCGCCGAAAAATGGGGAGCGGGAATCGGAGCGCCCATTTCCTCCGCGGTCAGTGGTCTGTGCATGGGGCGATCAGCCCGCGCCATCACGGCCTGCACCAGGGCTTGCAGCCCCAGTTGTTGTCGGCCTTCGAAATCTTCAATTTCATGCTCTTCCGCTTCGATCAGGTCCACCAATTCTGGTGCGGACAGATCGGCGAGTGAGCGCTCGGTCTCTGTATCTGCGGTCTGGTCCGCGTGGGGGGCAACACCCGCCGGCGAGTGACCGGCTTCCAGCCGCGCCAGTAATTCGACCTGTCCCAGATGGATGACATCACCATCATGCAGTTGCGTACTGGCGACCAGCACACCGTTGACAATCAAAGCGGGTTCAGCGGCAATGGCTTCGAGGGTGATGTCGCGGCCGTTTGTCGTGATAATGCTGTGCAGGGCCGGAATTTCATCGCCACCCAGACGCAGATTGCAGGACGTACCCGAACCGATCAGATACCGCGGGCTGTTCACGGGACGCCGTCGAAACCGAGTGTGGCCACGCGTCACTTCCAGTACCAGGTGAACTGGTCCCAGCGGTTGCGCGACATCGCGAGGGGTGAACTCTACGGATTCAACTGCAGTCTGCGTGGGAGCCATACGGTCAACCTCTTGTCGACGGAGTCGGGGACGTGCGGGGCTGCCAGGAATTGCCGGCGGCCAGAAGATCCTGCCCCTGTTGATTTCGACATCCACTTTCGCATGCCATGAGGGAATTGGCAGCGGCCACGCCGGTCGTACGGATCTTCCGCCCACGGGAGCGATCTGCCGCATGGCGTAGAGTGTGGGGATCTTGGCGATTCCCCTCGACCAGCGAACTTTGGATGACGCCGCAGACCCTGACGGCCGCGTAGACTTTACGGTCTACGCACGGGAATACGGGACAAAGGCCACGCGCAAGTTGCCCTGCGGATCGATCAATTGCCCCGACGGGCGATGGACAGCTTTTTCCGGGCCCGCTCGAGTTCGGCGAATTTCTTATCGAACTCGGCGTCGGTATGAGCCGTCGATTTTTGAGCGCTGTCGAGTTCCGTCTGGATGGTGGCCGCATTCAGCCCCGAGACCGGCACAGCACGATTCGTCAGGACCGAAACCACGGGGCCTTTCACCTGCACGAACCCGCCATCGACGTAAAACGTCTTCTTCCCGCCGGCCTCGGCAATCTCCAACTCACCGAAACCCAGTCGACCGACAAACGGCGCCCGACCGGGCAGAATGCCGATTTGCCCGTCAAATAACGGGAACTGCAGCGACTCGACGGGCTGGTCGAGCAGGGTGGTTTCGGGAGTCACAAGGACGAGGCGGAGTTCTTTGGCAGAGCTCATAGTGATTCAGCGTTTCACTTTCCGGAGCGACGGGCCGGCACGAGGGCCGGCCGTGTCGCGGTCTGACCGACAAGCTGTCGATCGAGTGAGTCTTACTTCTTCGCTTGCTCGGCGGCTTCCTGAACGCCACCCACATACATAAAGGCCGATTCGGGCAGGTGGTCCCACTTGCCGTCACAGATTTCTTCGAAACTCTGAATCGTCTCGGCCAGCGGCGTGATCTTGCCGGCTTTACCGGTGAAGACTTCGGCCACGAGGAACGGCTGTGACAGGAATCGTTCAATTCGACGGGCACGATGCACGATGAGCTTGTCGTCTTCGCTCAATTCATCGACACCCAGAATGGCGATGATATCCTGCAGTTCGCGGTATCGCTGCAGGGTCTGCTGTACGCGGCGGGCCACCTTGTAGTGCCGTTCGCCAACGTACTGCGGATCGAGAATTCGGCTCGACGAAGCCAGCGGATCGATGGCAGGGTAAATACCCTTTTCCGAGATCTTACGTTCGAGATAAATGAATGCGTCCAGGTGCGAGAACGCCGTGGCGGGAGCGGGGTCTGTCGGATCGTCGGCGGGCACATACACGGCCTGCACACTCGTGATGGCTCCCGAGGTCGTCGAGGTGATGCGTTCCTGGAGTTCACCGAGTTCGGTACCCAGGGTGGGCTGGTAACCCACGGCACTGGGCATACGTCCCAGCAGAGCCGACACTTCGCTACCGGCCTGCGAGAAGCGGAAGATGTTGTCGATGAACAACAGGGTGTCGGCACCCGTGGCATCGCGGAACCACTCGGCCATCGTCAGGGCCGACAAGGCCACCCGCAAACGGGCTCCGGGGGGTTCATTCATCTGGCCGAACACCATACACGTCTGCTCGATAACGCTGCGATCGGTCTTGCCGATCTTGGTTTCCTGCATTTCGAGCCACAAATCGTTCCCTTCGCGGGTACGTTCACCCACGCCCGCGAACACCGAGTAACCGCCGTGTGCACTGGCAATACGGGCGATCAACTCGGTCAAAATCACGGTCTTGCCCAGACCGGCACCACCGAACAGACCGGCTTTACCACCGCGAACGAACGGCGTCAGCAGGTCGATCACCTTGATGCCCGTTTCGAAGACCTGCGTCTTCGCCGACAGTTTG
>JAFEBR010000684.1 GCA_018242565.1 Planctomycetota bacterium
CAAAGGCTGGTTCCATAGTTCGCACCATTTCAGTTCGTTTAACAATCCGGCCTACCTGGCCAGTATTAAAGAAACCCGCGAAGTGGCGCTGAAGCGAGATGGCCACGTCAAGGCGTCGCGGTGGTGTGCCGGCTGCCATGACCCCGTCCCATTCCTCAGCGGGGCCTTCGACGATCCGCAGTTCGATCTCGTCAAGCACCCCACGGCCCAGGCCGGGATCACCTGTACGGTGTGTCATGCGATCACCCATGTGGCCTCAACTCGCGGCAACGGCGACTACACGATTGAAGAACCGCAGCATTATCCGTTCGCGTTCAGCGAGAATGCCGTGTTGCAGTGGGTGAACAATCAACTGGTCAAAGCCAAGCCCTCGTTCCACAAGAAAACCTTCCTGAAGCCGGAAGTGCACCAGAACTCCGAGTTCTGCTCGGTGTGCCACAAGGTCCACATTCCCAAGGCCCTCAATCACTACAAGGAGTTCTTGCGCGGGCAGGATCATTACAATTCCTTCCTGCTCAGTGGCGTGGCCGGCGGAGGCGTTCGCAGTTTTTATTATCCGGAAAAGGCCAAAGAGAATTGTGCCGAGTGTCATATGCCTCTGTCTGAGTCGAACGACTTCGGGGCCCGTGACTTCGCCGGTCTGAACAACGGCAAGCGACAAATTCACGATCACTTCTTCCCCTCGGCCAACACGGGCCTGGCACACATGCTGGGCTTTGATGACGCTGTGAAGGCCCACCAGGAATTCCTGAAGGGGAATCTGCGGGTCGATCTATTCGGTGTGAAGGACGGGGGCACGATTGATGGCAAGTTGACCGCCCCGTTGCGTCCGGAAGTGCCTGAATTGAAGCCCGGGGCCACCTACCTGCTCGAAGCGGTGATTCGCACCTTGAAAGTCGGCCACCACTTCACTCAGGGGACGGTTGATTCCAATGAAGTCTGGGTGGATGTCACGGTCTCGAGCGGCGGTCAAGTGATTGGCCGCAGCGGCGGTATCGACGACAACCGCGAAGTTGATCCCTGGTCGCACTTCATCAATGTCTACATGCTCGATCGCCAGGGGAATCGTATCGACCGGCGAAATCCGCAAGACATCTTCACGCCGCTGTACAATCACCAAATTCCGCCGGGGGCGGCTCAGGTCGCGCATTATGAACTGACGCTGCCGCCGAATCTGACGGCCCCGGTCACGGTAGAAGTGAAGGTTCAGTATCGGAAGTTCGACAAGATTTATATGGATTTCGTCACGAAATCGCAGAAGCCGGGCGAGCCCAAGATCCGCGGTTACGAACCGGGGCAAAAATACCTGAATGATCTGCCGGTCACGACGCTGGCGTCGGACTCGATCACGTTCCCGGTGGCCGGTGTGACCGCGAAACTCGAACCGCAGAAGTCGTCGATTGCCGACCTCTGGCAGCGCTGGAATGATTACGGAATCGGCTTGTTCCTCGAAGGTCAGACGCCGGGGCCGATTCCCGGTGGCAAGACTGAATTGAAACAGGCCGAGCAGGCATTTCTCGAAGTCGAAAAGCTGGAACGCTATGATGGACCATTGAACCTGGCCCGGGTGTATCAGAAGGAAGGGCGACTGGATGATGCCGTAGCCGCCCTCGAGCGGGCGGCGCAGTGCACCAATCCCGTGGCACCCCCCTGGACGATTGCCTATTACAGTGGTCTGGTGAATAAAGAGCAGGGACACCTCGACGCGGCGATTGAGAATTTCCGCAGTGCCCTGTACGACGACACCGCTGAACGTCGAAATCGGAAGTTCAAGTTCCACAAGGATTTTGTGGCCCACAATGACCTGGGAGTGGTGTTGTTTGAGCGCGCCAAGCAAGAGCGTGGCGAGGAACGCAAGGCGGCTCGCGAAAAGCTGCTGCAGGAGGCTCGCGCCGAGTTTGAAAAGACGTTAACCTTCGACCGGGAAGATGTGACGGCCTATGCCAATCTCTCGCAGATCTACAAACTGCTGGGGGATGAAGCGAAGGCCACCGAGGCCCGCGAGGCGCATGAACGCTACAAGCCCGATGACAATGCTCAGGATTTTGCCGTCAACGAAGCGCGAAAACGGAATGCCGCAGCCAATCACGCGGCGGAGAAGTTAGTGATTTATCCGCTGAACCGTCGCGGTGCTCCGGGGTTACCCGCAGAGGCGACTGTCGGAGAGTCCACCGGAGGTGATGAGTGAGCCAGCCCGAAGAAGAATACCAGTACCGGCTCCCGAATTTTGAGCCCGAATCGCCTCCGGATGACGCCGTCATCGGGCGCGCGTTTCGCTGGTCGCTGGTCATGTTCTGTATTGTCGCGTCGATCGGCGCGGTGGTCGTGTATCTGCTCGACCGCCCCGCGCCGGTTCGCGTCGATAAGGTACCGGTTCTTGAAGTTCCCAAGCCGCGTGAAAAACCGGCCGTCGATCTCCCCACGATTCCGTTGGTGGATATCACCCGTGCAGCGGGCATTCAGTTTGTCCACACGAACGGCGCCCATGGGGAAAAACTACTCCCCGAATCGATGGGGGCGGGTTGCGCCTTTCTGGACTACAACAATGACGGTTTTCCCGACATCCTGCTGGTGAATTCAAATGACTGGCCTGATGCCAAGTCATCTGCAGAATCACGCCCGACAATGGCACTGTACCGCAATGATGGAACCGGAAATTTCATCGATGAGACAGCCGCGGCAGGGTTGAATGTGAGTTTCTATGGCCAGGGAGTCGCGGTTGGCGATTTTGACAACGACGGCTGGGTCGACCTGTTTTTCTCGGCGGTCGGTCTCAACCGGTTGTATCGAAATCAGCAGGGCAAGTTTGTGGACGTGACGGCCGACGCCGGGGTCGCTGGCAACGCCAGCCAGTGGAGCACGAGTTGTGCCTGGTTTGATTATGACCGGGACGGTGACCTCGATCTGTTCGTTTGTAATTACGTGCGCTGGTCGGCTGAACTCGATCGCCAGTTGGAATGCACGCTCGTGGGAGGCAAGGTTCGTGCGTATTGTCGTCCCGATGCGTTTGAGGGCTCGTTTCCCTACTTGTATCGAAATGACGGGGAAGGCCGCTTCACTGATGTTTCGGCCCCATCAGGAGTGCAGATCAAGAATCTGAATACGTCGGTCCCCGTGGCCAAGTCACTGGGGGTCGTGCCCGTGGATGTCGATGGGGATGGCTGGCTCGACCTGGTGATTGCCAACGACACTGTGCAGAACTTTCTGCTGCACAATCTGAAGGATGGCACGTTTGAGGAAGTCGGGCGAAAACTGGGTGTCGCGCTCGACAGCCGCAGCGGCCTGGCGCGCGGGGCCA
The DNA here is from genome assembly GCA_018242565.1 of Planctomycetota bacterium. Taxonomy (GTDB): domain Bacteria; phylum Planctomycetota; class Planctomycetia; order Planctomycetales; family Planctomycetaceae; genus JACQFH01. The sequence goes on from JAFEBR010000684.1 coordinate 3,299, forward strand.
TGGGCATCGACGCGGGTTTTCCTCGGAACGACAACGCCTTGGCCATTGTGATCGCGAATTTCGCCAATGAAGAGACCGCGTTTTACTGTGCCGAGTGCGGTCCGATTTCCGAAATGCTGTTTACCGACGAGGCGATTGCCAATGGCTTGGGGCCCTCGTCGCGCATCTGGCTGAAATTCGGGTTGTTCTACGCCGACATGGACCTCGATGGACGACTCGATATCGTGGTGACGAACGGCCACCTCGAAAACGATATTCAGCAGGTATTCGAGAGTCAGCACTACGCCCAGCCGCCGCAGTTGTTCTGGAATGCCGGGGCCAGTTCCGCCACCGAGTTCGTGGCACTCCCCAGCAGTTTGACCGGCACCGAGTTTGCGGCCCCGATGGTGGGGCGAGGGGCCTCGTATGCCGACATCGACGGCGACGGGGACCTCGACGTGTTGTTTACGGCGACCGGCGGTGCGCCGCGATTGCTGCGTAACGATCAGAAACTGGGGCATCACTGGTTGCGGGTGAAACTGGTGGGGAACGACGGCAACCGGAACGCGATCGGCGCGACGGTCGAAGTTCACTGCGCCGGGGTCGTGCAGAAACGCTTTGTGATGCCGACTCGCAGTTATCTGTCGCAGGTGGAACTCCCCGTGACCTTTGGTCTGGGGCAAATCGACGCCGTCGAACGGGTCAAAATTTACTGGCCCGATGGGACAACGTCCGAAGTCGCTAACCCGCCCATCGACAAGCTGACGACCGTGGAGCAGCCCGCGAAGTAAACCTGCGGACTGAGCGAGTTGGGGCTTTCGCTGGAAAACGTGTGAACCCGGCGTGGCGAATTCGACACTGCCTTCCGGTGATACAATTCGTAGCGATCATAGCACCGATCAGGGTACTCACTGACAGAGTATTTCTCCGGCCCCCGCGCCTCAGCGAATCGAGACGTTTCATCAGGTCTCGCGGATTCGATACGTTGATCGGGACGACGGCTTTTGCGAGTTGCGCAGTTGCGGGCCTCGGCTGGGATGTGAGTCGCGGGCCGGCCTGTGCCGCTGCGATTCTCAGGACGGCAGTGTCGCCAGCGGGACGTGTCGGCCTTTCCTGCGCCGTGGGCACAGCTTTGTCATTTGTGCTGGGCGGCCCGCAACTGTCTTTGTTCACCGTCGAGATAGGCTTTCAGCCAGTCGGCGACAGCCCAGCCATTGCCAGGGCGACGTTCCGGGTCGGCACTCAGGCATGATCGGCACAACGCCACCAGCTCCATGTCGGCTCCACAATTGTTAAGTCGCTGGTAGGCCTCAGACAGGTCGGCATTTGCCGCTAGGCGTATGATGTCAATCATCCTGCTGCCGAAGTACGGCGGTTTTCCCGTCAAGAGATCGCAAAGCGTGGCTCCCAGCCCGAAAACGTCGGAACGGGTGTCTGAAAACTGACCATGCGCCTGCTCAGGGGGCATGTACGCCGGGCTGCCTGAGATGGGTTCGGACGTCGCAGTCTCGACACGAGCTGAATCTGTCGTGTTCGCAGACCTGCTGGAATCGGGAACGGCATCGGTCCCGAGATGCGCCTGTGGCTCAACGGGCCGTTTCGTCGAGACTGCCTGCTGGGCCGTCAGATCCTTCGCCAGACCCCAGCCCACCACTTGAACTTCGCCAGATGCTCCGACCTGAATGTTCTGCGGTTTGATGTTGCGGTGGATGACTCCCCGGCTGTGCGCAAATCCGACCGCCTGGCACGCCTGAAGAAACGCCTGTAACACACGTGGACGATCAGCGTATTTGACTTGTTCGTCGAGCCTGCTCCCTGAGATCTGTTTCAATCCCAAAATCGGGAAACCGTCCACAAATGATCCAAACACATGGACTGCGGGAATCCCGGGATGCGGCAGCTTGGCGGTGATTCTCGCCTCATGGAGAAACCGATGTGGATCGATGCCAGGCATCCACACGTGCAGGGCGACTTCTTTGTGCAGAGCCAGATCTTCAGCGACCAGGACGTGGTAGAAACCGAAGCGGCCCAGATTTTTTAGAATACTATAGCCAGGCATGACCGGAAATTCGACGTTTCGTCGCCGGTAACTGTCCTGATCCGCAGCCAGTGGTCGATGTGTTGCATCGTCCGGAATGTGGGACATATTCAGGGCCTCGATCGAATGTATGCGATAACACTCCCCAGGTCTGGGGGCCATTGAACTCGCAGCGAAATGCGGCAGCAGGAAGTGGAGCGCATTGAATCAGCCCTGATTCTACCCACCGCAGATCCGCTTGCCACCCATGGGGAGGGGCGGGTGGCACTCAAATCCTCTGTAGCGGAGCCGCGAGGATGGTGCAAACCGCCCGCACGCGTCAATGGGGCAGGAAGATCGAGAGTGTCACGATCCTTCGAGGATTTCCCTGCAGCTGAGTTCAGGTTGGGGTGATTTTCGAGATGTGACGATTCCCATACCGGCAGAGCCACCCGTTTCGAACCGGCACGATGGGTGGCATCACGCGATGCCGCCGGGTATATCCCGGCGGTGTCGGCGCGGATCGGTTCCCAAGCTTCGGGCCGCATTACTCAACACTCGCCGGTACGGGAAATCAGTGCCCGAATTGGGGACTGAATGCCCCTCCCCTTGACATCCGAAATCCGCCCGCCGGATGGCTCGGACCGGTTGTGATACGTACATGGGCGAGAATTTATGCCAGGCATGCCGGGCGAATCCCACCACGGTTCCCGATCGCGGGCAATGGGGTGCGTGATGCGATTGTTCGCACGAATGACGAATGATGGCCCTCGTTCCGAATCACGGAAACCGAGGCCGAACTCGGGGCGTTGCGGCTTGGTGTGAACCGCGGTCAACCGTTTGCTGCAGAGCCCTGAATGAACGCCTTTGCGGCGGAACTGGGCTGGAAAATGACAATCCGCCCGCGCGGCCAGCGCCCCACGGGCGCTGGCGAACGAACTGTCCGTCTTCGCCCCGTTTTGTTCCTGGTTTTCTTCGCTGTCGCTGCACGCGAATCGCACCGGCGTGCAGGCCCGTGAGATTACTTCAATTCCACGACCACCTGTTCAATCGTGCCCTCGAACTTGAACGGACGTCGTTCAAAATAATCGCGGGAGACGGTCGAACCGAGATCCGTGCCGACGTCAAAACTCTCGCTGGCGGTGAACGCCGCAGGGACGGTCATTTTCACCGTGGTGCGGGCGACTTCCTGGCCATCCACGCTGAGCACGATGTCGGCGGGTGCACCGGGCTTCGCGGCCTTCAGCAGAGTGTTCACGACCACGGTGTGTTTGCCCGGGGCGATCTTCTCCGCCGACTTGGCGATCGAGCGGTCGATGATCATGAGGTTGTATTCAAAGATCAGGTGGCCTTGGTCCATGTAGCAGGTGAGGCCGCCCCCCGCACCGCCCATGGCATAGAGCACGCCACTGGCGTCCGGGCCGCATTCGAGATCGATGGTGACGGAGTTATTGTGGTTACCCAGCGCGGGCGCGGTAAACTCGGGCATGCGGGTGGTCGTGTTGTCGAAGGTCCAACGCGTGTAGAGGGATTTGATGCGGTCTTCCGGGTGCAGGCGGAGCCAGATTCCCGCCCCGATCGGGAAAGCCTTGTTGGCCTCCGCCTGTTCCAGAAACAGCTTCTTCAGTTCGTCGACCTTTTCCGGATACTGCTGGGCGAGGTTGTGTCTCTGCGAGAAGTCTTTCGTGAGGTCATAAAGCTCCCAGACGGCCTTTGACGAATCCCATTGATCGAGTCCGGGCTGGGCATTCAGCCAGGGACTGAGCGGTCCGAAAGTGCAGGCATACCACCCATCTTTGTAAATGCCGTCGCTGCCGTTGTTGTCGAAATACTGAATGTGTTTATTCTCGGGCGCCTTGGCGTCGGTAAAGCTGGCGGCCATGCTGACCCCGTCGATGGGATCCTGCGGGAAACCGTTGACCACCCGGGGGGCTTTGATCCCGATCACGTCATAGAGGGTCGGAACGATGTCGTTGACGTGATAGAACTGCGAACGGGGCGCCTTGTCGGCCTTGATCTTTTTCGGCCAGGAAATGACGAGTGGATTTCGCGTGCCTCCGAAATGCGCCGCGACCAGCTTGGTCGAACGGAAAGGCGTGCTGCCGGCCCAGGCCCAGCTCGCGTGATAAATGTTGTCGGTCAATGGGCCACCCAGCGCCTGCAGTCCGCCCAACCCGTCGAGCGCTTTAATCTGCTGGCCAATCGTGTTGGGGATCTGGTTCTGTGCCAGGAGTTCGCTGATCGAACCGTTCTGCCCCTCGGCCGACGAACCATTGTCGCCCCAGAGATAGAGAATGATCGTATTGTCGCGCTGACCAGACTGATCCAGAAAACTCACCAGCTTGCCGACCTGGGCATCCGTGTGTTCGCAGAAGCCGGCATAAAGTTCCATCAGCCGCGTTTGGAAAGCCCGTTCCGCTTCCGGGATGTCTGACCAGGCGGGCATGGTCGCGTCGCGCGGCGTGAGTTCGGCATTCGCGGGGATCCAGCCGAGCGCTTTTTGACGACCGAAAACTTCCTCGCGCAGTTTGTCCCACCCCTGGTCGAATTTGCCTTTGTATTTGTCGGCCCAGGACGCGTTGACGTGGTGTGGCCCGTGAACGCCTCCGGGAGCCCAGTACATCAGGAACGGCTTGTCCGGGGAAAATGCCCGATGCTTTTTCAGCCAGGCGATGCCCTTATCCGCCATATCCTCTGTCAGGTGATAGTTCTCGTCGTGCGGCGGTTCGATGGCCGTGGTGTTTTCCACGAGGCGCGGTTCCCACTGCGATGTTTCACCGGCCAGAAAGCCGTAGAAATGCTCAAACCCGTAACCGGTGGGCCAATAGTCGAATGGCCCCATCGCCGTGGTCTGGTCGGCGGGCGTATTGTGCCATTTGCCGAAGGCGGACGTCTTGTAGCCGTAGTTTTTCAGAACCTCGGCGATCGTGGCAGCCGACTTCGGTATGACGCCGGTGTAGCCGTCCCAGTCAACGGCGCGCTCGGCGATCGTTCCGCTTCCGACCCGCTGGTGATTGCGGCCGGTGAGCAAGGCGGCGCGCGTCGGCGAACAGATCGAGGTGGTATGGAAGCGGTTATAGCTGATCCCTTCGTTCCGCAATTTCGACAACGTGGGCGTATGCGCGAAGCCGCCGAACGTATCCGGCACGCCAAACCCCGCATCGTCGATCAGCACGATGAGGACATTCGGCGCCCCCTTGGGCAGGCGATTGGGGGCGACGCGACGCTTGTGGATCGATTGTTGGAGCGTCGGCCCCGCCTTGCTGGCGCTGGGGGCCGGCGGAAAGGGGAGTACCGTTCCGTCGTCGGGCGCAGAGGCGTAGGCAGCGGAGATAAAGCCGCACAGGGCGGCGAGCAACACGATCTGGGATTTCATCACGGAGTTCTATTTCTTGGGATAGGCGATCTTCGTCGCGCCGATGGTACCATTGAACGGGAATGGGGCCTGGTCGAAATAATCGAGCGAGACGGGCGAATCCAGGTCCACGCCGATATCGAAAGTCGCATTCGAAGTGAAATGCAGCGACATCGCCGCCGGCACGCGGCCTTTTGCCACGTCTTTGCCATTCACTTTCAGAGTGACATCCAGCGGCCCGCCAATTTTGGCGACCAATTTGGATTCGACCTCGATTTTTACCTTGCCTGTGGGCAGCTTGTCCTTGGACTTGAGCTTGGTACGCTGAATCTCGAACAGGTTGAACTCGTAGCACAGAAACCCGTCTTTCACGTAACAGGTGAGCCCCCCGGAAAAACCGGCCAGCGCATAGAGCACGCCGTTCGCGTTGTCGGGAACATCCACTTCCATGCTCACCAGGCTGTCCTGCTTGCCGAGCTTGGGGGCGGCCGATTCGGGCATCCGCGTAATGGGGGAATCAAAGGTCCATTCCGTGAGAGCAGACGCCGGGGCGTCTTCGGGGTGGAACAAGGCGGTGGACCACAAGCCGCCCCCAATGGGCAGGTTCTTGTTCTTCGTGGATTCGACCAGGAAGAGTTGTTTCAGCTCATCGAGTTTCTGCGGATACTGGGTAGCGAGATCGTTCGCCTGGCTCCAGTCGTCATTGAGGTTGTACAGTTCCCACTTGTCTGTCAGCGGGGACCACTCTTTGATCCCTTTCGGGATCCCCCCCACCCATGGTTCTCGCGGGCCCGGTGCGCTGGCAAACCAGCCGTCGTGGTAGATGCCGCGGCTGGCCATGATGTCGAAGAACTGTGTCTTTCGGGTACCGGGCGCCTGGGCATCGCCCAAGGCGTAGGCCATGCTGACGCCGTCGATCGAATCCTGCTCGAACCCGTTCACCACTTTGGGGGGTGTGATCTTGGTCAACTCGTAAATCGTGGGCACGATATCGATGACGTGATGGAATTGCGGTCGCGCCGTCGAGTCGGCCTTAATGCGCTTCGGCCAGGCCACGGCCATTGGTTGGCGTGTGCCGCCAAAATGGGCTCCGACGAGTTTCGTCGATTTGTACGGAGTGCTGCCGGCCCAGGCCCATCCGGCGTGATACATGTTGTCGGTTTTCGGACCGCCGAGGGCCTCGAGCCCGCCGAGTTCCTTAAGTGCCTCAAGGTGCTGCGAGATCTTGGTCGGGATGCCGTTCTGCGCGAGTTGCTCGCTGATTGTGCCATACAGCCCTTCCGAGGAAGAGCCGTTGTCCCCCCAGATGTAGAAAATCAACGTGTTGTCCAGTTTTCCCTGGCGCTCGATTTCATCAATGACGCGGCCCGCATTGTAGTCGGCGTGTTCGGTGAAACCGGCGAAGACCTCCATGAGGCGACGCTGGAACGGCTTTTCCTCTTCGGGGATCGAATCCCAAGACGCCATCGAGGCGGGACGCGGCGTGAGCTGTGCCGACTGCGGAATCCAGCCCTTGGCCTTGGCGTTGGCGAAGACGCGTTCACGATACTTATCCCAGCCGTCGTCGAACTTGCCCTTGTACTTGTCGGACCATTCCTTCATCACCTGATGCGGACCATGCGATGCGCCCGGGGCCCAATACATGAAGAACGGCTTGTCCGGGGCGTACGCCTTCTGTTCCCGCAACCAGGTAATGGCATCTTTCGCGATGTCATCGGTGAGATGGTAGCCCTTGGGGAGATGCGCGGTGACCGGCGACGTATTGCGGGTCAGCGTCGGCTCATACTGCGACGCCTCGCCCGCGAGAAAGCCGTAGAAGTATTCGAAGCCGTAGCCGGTGGGCCAATAATCGAACGGCCCTTTGGATGTGATCTGTTCTTCTGGCGTGTTGTGCCATTTGCCCCAGGCGCCCGTGTTGTAGCCGTAGTTCTTGAGCACTTCGGCGACAGTGGCCGAGGATTTGGGAATGGTGCCGCTGAAGCCGTCGAAGTCATTGGCGATCGCGGCGATCTGCCCGTTACCGACGCGGGTGTGATTGCGTCCGGTGAGCAGTGCCGCGCGGGTGGGTGAACACATGGCGGTCGAGTGGAAGCGGTTGAACGAGACCCCCATTTTCGCGACGCGATCGAGCGTTGGTGTCTGGATTTCGCCACCATAGGTCGAGGGAGTGCCCGGGCCCAGATCATCCATCAGGATGACGAGGATGTTCGGAGCCCCTGCGGCGAGTCGCTTTGGCTCGACGCGTTTCTTGTAGGTGGAGTCCTGGATCGTCAACCCGGGAGTTGAGCCCGACGGCGCGGGGGGAAAGGGCAGGATCTCTTGCGCGCCTGCCACTGCGGCGAGTCCCATACCGAGCGTGATGCCGAGAAGGGCCCAAAGACTGTTGAATTTCATGGTGCTCGCTATCTTCTGGATTGAGAATTGGTTCTTGGTTGGGCTTGGGTTTGCAGATGAGCGTCGCGGGCGAATCGCAGGTAAGAGTCGTCCGCCAATATTTCGTTCATTCGGACGGAAGCGAGAGCTGTACCCCAGTCGGACAAAATCACCGCCGAATTCAAGAATGTTGTGGGGGCATCTTGCGGGGTATCGTACTGGCATGCTCGCTCGACAGGAAGGAAGTATCCTGACGACCGCTTTCAGCAGCATGGATTCGTCCGGATGTCTGTCACGACAAGCGGGAGTGACTTCGGCGGATCACGATTCCCGCAGTTGCCCGGCATATCTGACATGGTTGCACTGAAAAAATCGACGATTTGAGGGAGCGGAGCCTGCGATCGTCCTGGGTGAGCTGCGGTGCTCAGTTTTGTGGCACTCGTATTCCGTGGACTGGGTGGCACCAGATGAGTGCGTGCCAAGAATCACAGCATTCGTGCCCAAACGAAACCGGCTGACAGACTGTTTCCCGATTCGAGTTCCACGATCGCGTCGCGCGACGTTCGAGATTTCCCTGATCCCGAACCGTGATCTGTCGCGAATTCGGGGGTCTCGATTCTCAGGGTGTGCCCATTGCGATGGACATTGACGTGCCGGCAAGATAGGTGCCATTGGCGAGCCGCCGACTTCATCCCGGCGGTTTCGGCGCGGACTGGTTGCGGAGGTCTGCGTTGCAGATTCGCCCCGCGCCGGCAGGTGAATCCAGGTCACGCTTTGGGCATCGGATGTCCTTGGGCGATTGATGGCGTTCGCCTGGAGAAATTGGAAATTGGAATCCCACGCGATGTCTGCCACGGTTTCGGATCACCCTCGCTTGCGCTGAGTGCTGCGGCATCTGGGTGGCACGCCGGCACCGCCGGGATGAACCCGGCGGCTCGCTGTGCATCGCGTGCTTCGCGGCCGACGGCTTTATTGCAATCGATCGATGAGCACGGCCAGTTACGGTTCCTTTGGCAACTGGGCGATCCATTCCTTCAGCATCTTGGCGGCGGCGGTGTCGATGACGTTCGAGGCGACGTGGGGCATGCGGCCCAGGCCGAGTTTGGTGATGCGGTGGTAGATCATTGACCGCTCGGGGTCGCCGGGAATCAAGACTTTGGGCTCATTTAGGTTGAAGAACCCGTGCCCGGGGCGCGTGTTGACGATCCCCAGTTCGTTCACGGGCAGGGTGGCCAGCAACTGAAACTCGGCGTTGCCGCCCCCCCATTTCATGTGGCAGTGGGCGCAGTTCGCATGCAGATACGACCGGGCCCGTTCGTCGAGCGGTTGCTTCTCATCCCGGGAATTCACAAGGTGGGGCAACTCGGCGGGTGGCTTGGGCAGGGCCGATTTAAACATGCCCAGGTCGGCCAGTTCCTGCAGTTGATTGGCCACACGACCGTGGCCGTAGTCGTAGTTGCGATTCATCTGCAGTGTGTTCACGCCCAGCACGTACTTGGCCGGCATCGTGTGACACAGTGTGCATTCGGCCCGGCTGGGGAAATGCCAGGTTTGTTTGCGCACGCCCCCCGGCGCGGCGGGGTCCTTGATCAGCAGTTCGCGATCTGAGCCCTGGGCATCCAGTAACTCGGCGTCGGTCTGGTCATCGTTCCAGACGTAGGTGTAGCCGCGCCACACCTGGTCTCCCACTTCTTCCGTCCCGGCCAACTGCTCGAAATGCAGAATGCGGGTTTCGAGGCGGCGCTGGCTGGCGGGGTTTCCCGTCTCCATCTCCATGGAAAACGTCTTGACCGCCACGGTGCCATCGGGGAAACGCCACCCACGTGGCGCTCCGGGGGCCGGCTGCGGATACTCGATCGCGTCAAATTCAATCTGTCCCGCACCCGGTACGGCGAGCAGCCGGGCTTTAAGGGCGTTGTCTGACCAGAGTTCGGCGTTCACCGCATACGGAACCACACCGGCCGCCGGGGTCAGATCTTTGGTCGAAGCAAACAAGCCCGTCTCGCTCAATTTGCGAGGGAAGGGGGGCGGCGCCGCCGACTTGAGGGCGGGCTGCAATTCCAGCAGCACGCCGTTCATGTAGTCAACAAAGTACAATTCGCCCGCCTGATCCTCCGCAAAAGTGATCACCCGGAACGGTGTGTCCACCAGTTCCTGCTGCAGGGTGAGTTTGCCATTTTCGTAGCGAATCGCGGCGATCTTGCCGGTGTCATAATCGCCGTAGACATACGCGCCGACCAGGTCTTTCAGCTTGGATCCTCGGTAGACGAAGCCGCCGGTCAGCGAGCGAAAATCGGAATGAGGATGTTCGATGATCGGTTTCAGAATTGGCGAAGGGCCCAGTTTCCGATCGGGACGAAAGGGGTGCGAGCCTTCACTGATGCTCCAGCCGTAGTTGCCCCCCTTTTCGATTTTGTAGACCGATTCCCACAGGTCCTGCCCGACTTCGCCGGCCCACAGATCGCCGTTGGCCCGGTCGAAACTGAATTTCCAGACCTGCCGCAGGCCGTAGGCCCAGATTTCCGGACGGGCGTTCGGGATGTTCACAAACGGATTGTCGGCAGGAATGGCGTACGCCTGGCCTGGCGCGGGATGATCGACGTCAATCCGCAACATGCAGGCCAGAAAATCGCTGATGTCCTGCCCGGTCTGGAGTTCATCGGCGATGCCGCTGCCATCACCACACGACAGGTACAGATAACCATCTTTGCCAAAACCCAGGCAGCCGGCGTTGTGTCCTCCGGAAGGCCATTCCAGGATCACCTTTTCCGATGTCGGATCGCACTTCCAGGGAGACGTCTTGTTCACTTGAAACCGCGAAACGCGGCTCCCTTTCGGGAGGGGATCGCCCTCCTCCACTATATACGTCACAAAGACATAGCCGTTTTTCTGGAAATCGGGATGCAGGGCAATTCCGTAGGTGGTCTTGCCCGTGTCGAGCAGTAAGTCGGCTTTATCGACGTTCGGCGAGTTCTCGAACGTAAACACCTTGCCGCGTCGCTCGACGACCACCAGTCGTTTCGAGCCGGGGGCGAAGGTCATCGCCACCGGTTCATTGAACTTCAGTTTGGTGAAAACCTGCTGCGTGCGATAGGGGGCCGGCGGTTCAGGACTGCCGACGATTTTCGAGGTCGTCCAGGGATTGCGGCGCGCGGGGGTGGCCTTGGGCTGCGAGGTTTTGGCAGTCGACGCCGCGTCCTGAGGGATGGCGACGTTCGCGGAAATGACCACCAGTCCCCCGCACAGAGCGGCCATCAGAATTGCGATGCGCACAGAATTCTCCCGGGTCAGTTGGAATGTGTGCCGCGCGCGAGGAACCGTGGTTCCTCGTCTCGCAGCCGGTCTGCTGAATCGCCCTGAAGTGCGGGCGATTTTGACTCTCAGTCCACCTCGTGTTGGTCCCTTGTCGCGGCCACGCCCGCAGATCCCTTTGCGTGACTGCTCAATCTCGATAGATTTCGCGGTACGATTTTCCTCCGCACCACGGGCTCATTGAGCCCCGTCACCTGTCCCTCCAATTCTCAAGAGTTCGCTTAGAAATTTCAATCGCATGCTGGACCTGACCTCCCTTCAACGAATTCTGGGCACCCTGCCACAAATCTCGATTGCGCTCGTGGGGGACCTGTTTCTCGACAAGTATCTCGACCTCGACTCGCGGCTGACCGAGATCTCGGTGGAGACCGGTCTGGAGGCCTACCAGGTGGCCCAGGTGCGGTGTTATCCCGGGGCGGGGGGAACGGTCCTCAACAATCTGCAGGCGCTGGGTGTTGGCAAACTGCACGCTGTCTCGGTGATTGGCGACGATGGTGAGGGCTACGAGTTGTTGCGGGAACTGCGAACTCGGGGCGTGAGCAACGAATCGGTCATCGTGCGGACCGACCGGATGACACCGACCTATACCAAGCCGATGCTCTCTCAGGCCTCAGGGCCGGCCCGTGAGCACAACCGTCTGGATATTAAGAACCGCACGCCCGCATCCGCCGACCAGGATCGGCAGGTCATCGCCCAACTTGACGCCATTGCCGGACAGGTGGATGCGGTCATCGTCGCCGATCAGGTCACCGAACGGAATCAAGGAGTGATCACCGATGCCGTGCGCGAGCACCTTTCAGTGCTGGCCCGCCGGCATCCGCAGGTCGTGTTTTTCGCCGACAGTCGCAGCTACATCGGTCTGTATCGCAATCTGCTGGCGAAACCGAATCGCAATGAAATGCTCACCGCACTGGGACGGCCGTCGAACGTGCATGAATCGTCCGCCGAAGGACGGCTCGACGAAATCCGCGGGGCGGCCCGGGACTTATCGTGCCAGATCGGCGCGGCGGTGTACGCCACGGTGGGGCCCGATGGCATTCTGTATGTCGATCAGCAATCGGCCGAGCACATCCCCGGGATTCGGGTGACGGGGCCGATCGATATTGTCGGGGCAGGAGACAGCACGACGGCCGGCATTGTGTCAGCCTTGTGTGCCGGGGCGACCCCCGCCCAGGCGGCACACCTGGGCTGTCTGGTGGCCTCGATTACCATTCAGCAACTGGGTGTGACCGGTACAGCCAGCCCGGCCCAGGTTTTGGCCCGGTTTCAGGAAGCGTAAGCGGCCCCCAATTTCAGTGGTTTGAAAAGGGGGGCCAGGGAACTCGCCTAGCGGCGATTTGTTCTGGGGCTAAAGCATCTCTGAAACCAGCAACCGCTGGTCGGGAAAATGTACGGGGGTTACAGTTGCCGTCCGTTCCAGACGTTGAGTGTTCTCGTACACTCCCGTGTGAGAGGGCCGGCGATGGACCTCCAGACATTGTTCCACGAGATTCACGATCCAATACTCGGGAATGCCTGCCTCGGCATAAAGCTCGCATTTCAGTGTGCGATCAATTTCCAGGGTCGTATCCGAGACTTCGACGACCAGCAGAGCGTCTTCGCTGCCCGGCGTTCCTGCGGCGTAGAAATCTTTGTCGAGTTTCAAAACGGCGAGATCGGGCTCAGGTTCACTGTCTGCGGTGCGAATCGGATCTTGCACGGCGATCGTGGCGACAGTTCCAAGTCTCTGCTGAAACATCCGATTTAATCGTTTGACACAGGCAGCATGTGCCGGGCCGATGGCGGTTTTTTCGAAGATCTCGCCTCGCAACAGTTCGACACGGTCATTTTCCGTGAGAATCCCGGCCCGGCCCAGTTCTTCGTATTGAACGACTGTGAAGCGATGTGGGGTGAGTATTCCGGACATGACGATTTTCCAGAGCGTTGCGGGGGCATTCATTTCATTCATCGATGTGGTAGAGCCGATGTCCGGCCTCATTTTGGCTGCCTGTGCGGTATTTCAACAAGGTCCGATTCGCAATCCGCATGAAAAGGCTGCTTCCGCAGGAACCGGCATAGATTCGCCTGCGATGGGAAAACCCGGGTGGCAAGCCCGCAGCGGAAGCGTAAGATCTCGGCAGGTTCCACGACTTGGGCCGAACTCCGTATGTCGAATCTTTGTGCGCGATTCGTTACAACACTTCCACTTCTGAACTGTATCGCCATCGAGGATCTCTGCAATGTTGACCGAACAAGGGTGCCGCGCGCGGCGTGAACGGCTGTGGAAACTGGCGCCGGCCGAGTTGGAGTGGATTGTCATTACCGATCCGCGGCACCTGATTTATTTCGCGGCGTTCGCTCCTTCGCCATTCGTTTTCAATACGCAGGGGGCGGGGGGCTCGCTGATTCTTGGTCGCGATGGTTCGGCGATTTTGGTCGCCGACAACGTGCAGGAACCGTACGCTGACGCGGCGTTTGTGACGGAACGCGTCTTGCCGGTCTGGTACCGGTGTGTTGAAGCGGCGGGCAGTCGCCTGGAATTACTGGCACACGAGACATTGAAACGGCTGCTGGACTGTCCTGGAAACGCCATTGGCTATGAAGCGCCGACCTGCCCGGCTGCCCTCGCCGACGGAATCCGTGCGAGCCGAGCGGGCGTGCAACTGGTCAACATCGAACCGTTGATCCATCAACTGCGCCGGGCGAAAGATCCCGACGAAGTGGCGCTCATCCGGCGGGCGCTGATTGCCGCGACCGCCGGCCTGCGGGCCGCGATGCACGAAGTGCGTCCCGGTTTGACTGAACTCGATGTCTATCGGCTGGTCCAGCGGGCAGCGGGAGAAGCCGCCGGACGGCAAGTTCTGATCTATGGCGATTTTGTCAGTGGAGCTCGTTGCGACACCGGCGGGGGTGTCCCCTCGGGACGCACGATTCAGGCGGGCGAACTGGTCCTCCTCGACTTTTCCGCCGTGATTGATGGTTACCGCGGCGATTTCTGCAACACGTTTGTCTGCCATGGGCAACCCTCGGCGAAGCAACGCGAGATGTTCGAAGCGTGTGCCGCGGCGATGACGGCGGGCGAACAGCAGCTTCGCCCGGGCGTTCCCGCGAAACAGGTCTTCGCGGCCGTGCGCCACGAACTCGAAACGAGAGGTTATGCGAAGTATTTCCCGCACCATGCGGGACATGGCATTGGTCTGGGACATCCCGAAGCACCGTTTTTCGTTCCCGAAAGCTCGGAAACGGTCGTTGTGGGCGACGTCGTGACGCTGGAACCGGGGCTCTACATTCCGGATGTCGGCGGGATGCGATTTGAACGCGACTACCTGATTACCGCCACCGGTTTTGAAAGCCTGTCGGACCATCCCATCGGGTTTGTTGAGTGACTCGAGAGATCAGTCGGACTCGCGCTGGCGCGTCAGGTCGATAAACACGTCCAACTGCTGCCCGACGACGAGTCGGTCGGGTTCGCTGCCGACGCGGTAGATCACCTGCAGCACGCGGGTATCAACGCGTTCCTGGCTCGATCCCGTCAGCGATTTCTTGGGAATGACATAGGGATCCACACGGACGAATTCGAGATCGATGGGCTGTGTCGTGTCACCGCGCATAAAGGCGCGGGCCGGCGTCTTGTGCGGAAAGCGCGGAATGTCGGACTCGTCAATATCGACGCGGACATGCAGCGTATCGATGTCCCCGAGGATCATGAGTTCGGTGCTCGAAGGCTGCGCCACGAATTCACCTTCGCGGACGTTGATCTTCAGGATCGTCCCATCACGGGGGGCCGTGACTGTCAGCCGCGCCAGGTCGGTTTGAGCCTGGCGGAGCTGCGCTTCGGCCTGCTGCACGGCCGCCCGGGCGACCAGTAGATCGGGAGCCCAGGCTCCCGCCCGCAGTAACTCATCTTCCGCCTGGGTCCGCAGAAGTTGCGCCTTGGCGATTGCCAGGGATTGTCGTCGGGTGGTGAAATCTTCCTCGGAAATGATCTTCTGGTCGCGCAACTTGCCCAGGCGGGCGAAGCGGTCTTGCTCATCACGCACCCGTTCTTCAGCCTCGCGGACTTTCGCCGCGCTGCCCGGCAACTCTTCGGGACGTGGCTGTTGTTCCAGTTTCTGAAGCTGTGCCCGGGCCGACTCGAGCATCGCCTTGCGCACCGCGACGTCAGCTTGCAGTTGACGTTCATCAATCCGCAGCAAGGGGGCGCCGCGGCGCACCTGCTGGCCAACTTTCACACAGACGTCCTGCACCACGCCAGCGACATGTGTGCCGATGGCGACGTTTTCAGACAGGGGCTCGACGATTCCCGAGCCGGCGATGCTGTCGCCGAACGGGGAACGGGCGGGAGTGACTGGCGGGGCCAGCGGGGGTTCGGCCTGTGAATTGCGGACAACGTGATACCCCGCCAGTGTCAGCAGCGACAGGGAAATCACTGGCACAAGGAGATTGCGGAACATGGTCGATTCTTCCTGGGAGAGACTGGGGGCACCCAAAGGTGGTGCACTCTGTAAGTGGTCGTACGGGATCCGATGCGCGGACTGTGATTTAACCGGCAGGTCAATGCGCGGCGACGAGGCTCGGGCCTGTCGAAGCTGGGGATAAAATTTGGCGCTCTTCAATTTTCTCGATCTGACCGTCGGCCATGTGAACAATCCTGTGTCCGAAATCGAAGACGCGATTATCGTGGGTCACAATCAGGACCGCCCGATTCGATTCCAGCGCGACTTCGCGCAGGAGTTCCATGACGGTCTGTCCGGAATGGGCGTCCAATGCGGCTGTCGGTTCATCGCACACCAGGAGCCGTGGTTCATGAACCAGGGCTCGCGCGATGGCGACGCGCTGCTGCTGGCCCCCCGATAGTTGCGACGGGAGCGCGTGGATGCGCTGGGACAGGCCGAATTTTGCCAGCGACTGCTCGGCACGCCGGATGGCTTCGCGCCGGGGCAGGCCGGCAATGATCAGCGGGACCGCCGCGTTCTCAGCTGCGGTCAGCGACGGGATCAGGTTGTACTGTTGAAAAACGAAACCGATATTGCGCCCCCGAAACTCGACCAGTTGGCGGCCGGTCAGCGATGTGCGGTTGACGCCGAAAATTTCAATGTCTCCGGCGGTTGGCTCGAGCAGGCCGCAGATGATCGAAATCAAAGTCGTTTTTCCGCAGCCACTGGGACCGACCAACAATGTGATCTCGCCGGCCCGGACATCGAGGTCGATCCCGTGCAGCACGCGCGTCTGCGTCTCTCCGTCGCCGAAGTCGCGGATCAGGCCGCGACAGGCAACCGCCAGTTGCGGCGAAGTCTCGTCGGTAATTTGGAAGTTCCGCATAGGTGTCCTGCTTAACGAAACACCGCGGCCGGCTCGAGCACAAGAACCTTGCGCATGCTCAGCAGGCTCGACAGTGCAACAATGAGTGTGACAGCGGCCCCTGTCAGGGCCACGATCTGCCAGGGCATCATAAAACCGGCCAGGTGGGTCACGTCGCGGGTGGCTTCGAAGAAGGCCGCGGCACCACCGATGCCGATGCCGAATCCCAGCACGCCCACGATACTCGCCTGCAGCAAAATCATGCCGACCAGCCGCGAGTTCGTGACACCCATGGCTTTCAGGTTGCCGAACTGTTTCAGGTTTTCGATGGTGAAGAGATAAAACGTCTGACCGGCGATCGCCGTTCCAACGATGAATCCCAGGGCCACGGTGATGCCGAAGTTGATGGGGATGCCCGTCGAACTCAGGTAGTAATCGATCGTCTTCCAGAAGAATTGCTGAGTCGTCAGTGCCAACAGTCCCGTGCGGGCTTTGATCCGGCGGCACGCTTCCTGGGCATCGACTCCCAGTTCGGGTTTCGCCAGAACGAACGGCATGATGTTGCGCTGCGGAGGCGCGAAGTGCGTCGCCTGGCTGTAGCGGGTGTACAGAATTGGGAAGGTTTGAAACGGTGGGGAGGCTTCGCAGATGCCGACAATGACGGCCCGGTGATCGTTCATCTCCAGGGTGCGGCCCAATTCCACGGGCTCGCCGGGAAACAGGTATTCGTATCCGGCTTCGTCAATGATCACGGCGTCGGGCTGGCGCAGGTCGGCCAGACTGCCTCGTAAGATCGTACGAGGCGCTCCGGTCAGCGTGCTGTCATCCAAGCCCAGCAGAATCGCCTGGCGATAGAGCCCGTCGGATCGCTTCGCGGTCACCATCCCTTTGTAAAACCGGACGGCCCATTCGACCCCCGGAGTGCCGCGGACGTTCAGCACGTCCGAGTCCTGCAGGGGCCAGAGTTCATCAATGCTTTGGGTATGTTGATCCATGACCCAGATCTCGGCGTCAACGACGTCCAGAATCTGGCTCCCCGTTCGCCGCATCAGGCTGACGAAAATCGAGGTCTGGTGGGCAATCAACAAGGAGCCAAACGCCACACCAAACACGATGCCGAGATATTTCGCTCGGTCACCAGTCAACATTTTCCAGGCGATCCAGTTCATGGTTCGTATTCCGTCAGTTGTGGACCGCGTGCAGGCGCCGGATGTGGTCGGTCAGTGCGGCGCCGTCGCAGGTCACAGGCAAGGCTTTCCCGAGTGCCGCGAGACTGAACTGGCTGATATGTTCTGCCAGCACGTCAATGTTCAGGATGCTTTGACGTTCGGCCCCCAGCAGCAGATTCGCCACCGGTCGGTGCACCTTGTAGAAAAGGCATTGACCAACAATGCTGAAGCCAATGAGCCAGCGCTGCTCTTCAGAAACCTGGTCGGTGACCAATTCGAGGCCGATGGCATGCAGAACTTCCGCCATCGGGCGAATGTAGTTTTCCACGAGCTTCGCGCAGGCTTCGGTGGGATCCGCCAATTCCCGCAGCATCAGGCGCGTCTTCCACGAAGGCTGTGTGTCGTCCAGAAAATGTTCCAGCATCTTTCGAATGAACAGACGCAACTTCTCCGTGGCGGGCATGCTCTCGGGCCAAGCCTGCAGCAGCAGATCTTGCCCGCCACAGTGCGCCGCTTGCACGGCTTCGATGTACAGGCCGAGTTTGTCGCCAAAGTGATAGTTGATGGCAGCCACGTTAGCCCCGGCCTTCGCGCAGATATCGCGGACCGTGGCGGCCTTGAAGCCGTGCTCAGCAAAGATTTCTCCCGCCGTCGAAATCAGGCGTTGCCGTGTGTCGTCGTGTTGCGCTTGGGCGTTCATGGGGATCCAAGGGTGAAACAGTCGCTTGTTTCATACGATCGTTTCATTCAATTGTATTAAACATCTGTTTTAAATCAAGAGGGACTTGAGCCGGATTTGTAATGGCGGGGGCGGTTCGAGCTTGGCGTCGACCGCGAATTAGATGCCGAGAGAATTCCGCAAAGCGGTTATTGATATTCGCTTGCGTCAGTTCTGGGG
>JAFEBR010000685.1 GCA_018242565.1 Planctomycetota bacterium
ACCGAGCGCTGGCAGGCGACCTTCTTCCTTGGCCACGATCCACACCAGATGCACGCCGAATCCCGAAGAGACCGGCCCCTGCCAGGCCCCCGCGGCCTGCGCGTAAACCTGAGGGCCGAAGTCTTCGCCGAACAACTGCGTCAGTTGCCGCAATGACGTCAACTCGAATTCTCCAGGCAGCAGAAACGTGTCCCCCAGTTCCGCGGGGTCAGCCTTCCGTTCGAGTTCTGCCTTCAGGGTTTCGAGATCTTTGTCCAGCGTGTCGGGGTGTTTTTCGGGGTTCAGATACACGTGACGGAATGCCACCCGGCGATCGACCCGAAACTGATCGGCCTGCTCCTGCAGAAAATCCGCCAATTGCTCTGCGGTCGGCTGGGCCGCGCTGGTGAAATCCTCGACAAAGAGCTCCATCTTCTGCCGCAACCGGCGGCGGACAATGGTGTCATCTTCATCCAGCTTCATCGCCAGGGCTTCCCGGTAGAAGACCTCTTCCTGCAGAAAGTCGTCAATCAAACCGGCCAGTTCCTGTTGTGTCGGGGGCCGGTGACGGGCTTTCGCAAAGATGTCGATCAGACTGTCGATGCGCGCCTCGGAAATGGTGATTTGCGGTCGGCTCGGCTCGCCCCGCGTCGATTCGGGGTTGCGCACAGCCCAGAGCGCAAACAAACCGCCGGCCAGGACCAGAAAATGCAATAACGGCTCGCGGAGCAGCGACTTCATCATTGCAGTCGGTCAGGCACAGCTCAGACGTGGAACGGGAAGGCCGCGGGAATCACTCACGGTGTATACCAGATCGGCGAAGTGTAAGCACGTTCCTGGTGTACGACGGGCACTTCCGGAGGCAGTGTCAGCCCGTAGTATTTGGCATCGTAGGCGGTCCAGCGCGGGGTGGGAATCTCGATCACCCGGACATAATAAAACGCCGACACGGCCGGATCGAAGTCGGGATCTTTCCACACGGTGATCAACTCGGTTTCGCCAATCGTGTTCGTCCAAGTGGCGTTTTTCACGTCCACCGTGTTACCCACAGAGGTCTTGCAGCGGCCGTCTTCCCCGATCTTCCGTCCACCGGATACGGCCACATCGTACAGCTTCTCGTGGCTCTTGCCGTTCTTGTCCACCCACCCCTTGATGACCTGCAAGCGGTCGAGATTGGCCCCCAGCGGATCCTTCAGGGCGGCGACCAGAAACGTGGGAGATTTCCCCGCCGGTGCGGCCGCGAGATCGCCCCCCATCGGCACCCCTTTCTGGTAACCGATCACCGCCGGCTGACGGGTTTTCGCGTCGGCCGGCTGATAATCCCAGCCCCCAAAAAAGCGGACGGTCATCCGCGGACCGGTGGTGGCATAGACTTCCTTGCGTTCCATGGCGTCAAACAGCGCCTCGCGGGTGTTTTCGGTGGCCCACACCCCCGCGTAACCGGCTGCCAGACTTTCCCAGCCGTAGACTTCTGCGCCACTGGCTTTCATGAAGGGATGCTTGATCCGCTCGGGACTCGGCTCCGCACCCGAGTGCTTGCCGAAGAAGTTATCGTCGTCGGCCGTAGACAGCGACGTATGGCTGTCGGTCGAACCGATCAAACCGAACTTGTACGGGTTCGTTCCCAGTTCCTGTCCCAGCTTCAGACCGGTCTTGAGCGCGCTGCGGACATACTCGAACTGCAGCATCTCTTTGGTTTTGAGTTCGCTGAGGTTGAGATTGCCCTTGTCCCAGGTCCCGAAGTCGGCGAACTCGTCGTTGGGGGACAAAAACGGATGCGTTTCCCCGTCCCCCTTGATTTGTGTGGCTTCAACGAGAGGTTCCCACTTCGCCCGGGTCGCCACGTACTGTTTCGTCAGCGGTTTGCCATCAACCGGGTTAATGACCGGAAACATCAGCCCGTTCGAGAGGTTGCCATTGTGCGGAATCGCGAGCACGTCACCACCGGTCTTGTCTTCGTACTCCTGCAGATTTTTCCAGAGGAATTCGGGGTCGGTGCTTCCCTGGGGCGGATAGGTCGTGGCCGGCACGGTCTGCCGCGCCTTGGCGGCGCCATCGCGATAAATGACGACGCGGTGCAGGTTTTGCCCTGGCGGAACCTGTGACGTCCACTCGTAACCGATGAACGCCGTGAAGCGTCCGGGGGCGTTGTATTTTTCCGCCGCATCGATCGTCTTGTCCCAGGCCGAGCGATACATCTTGGTGTTCGGATAGTACACGAGTCGCTCGGGAATTTTGGCCCGCGAGAACAGATCAATGATCTCAATCGCCACGGCCACTCCCTCGCCCGACTTGATCCGGTCGTGCCACTCGCGCCCCTTCGGGTCGCTCAGCAGGGCCGGACTCCCCGCAATCAGATCGGGAAAAAAGCCCATGTTGTCCGAGTGGTCGGCGATCACGAGAAAATCGAGCGGCCGCGCCAGTTTGACAGGGCCGGCGGTCGATGACTGCACCTCTTCGCCACGCGCAAAACGATAAGCCTCTTCCAGTCCCAACCGGTTGCCAAACGCGCCGGCATCGACCGAAAACGACGTATGCAGGTGGGTATCTCCCCAGAACACACGCGTGGGCACAGCGCCCCCGGCATTTGGCGAGTAAGGCCGCTTGCGAGCCGCGGCCGACAGGTTTTCATTTCGTGGCGATCCCGTATCCTGCGCACTGGCCCAGGAAGAAATCAGCAAGGTCCCAACGGTAATCGCCAGGGAAAGCCTGAATTTCGTCATAATACCGTCTGGATCTCGGGGTGCCTGAAACAGTTCGCTTCGTCGCCATGCGCAGGCGACCAGAATGGTCATCAGCTTATCGTGCCCTTACGGCGTGTACCAGATCGGGGAAGTATAGGCCCGTTCCTGGGTGGTCATCGGAACTTCCTTCGGCATTTCCAGGCCGAAGCGCTTCGCTTCATACGCCGTCCAGCGGGGCGTCGGAATCTCGATGACGCGAACGTAATAGAAGGCGCGTTGTTTGGGATCAAATTCCGGGTCTTTCCACACGGCGATGAGTTCGGGGGCTCCGATGGTATTCTTCCAGGTGGCGTTTTTGACATCGACGGTATTGCCGACTTTCTGCGGGCATCGGCCGTCGGCGCCGATCTGCCGACCGCCAGAGACGGCTACGTCGTAGACCTTTTCGGCGGTCGTGCCGTCGGCTTTCAGCCACCCCTTGATGATCTGGATTCGATCCAGATTTCCGCTGTACGGATCTTTGAGCGCCGCCGTCAGGAATGTGGGGGACTTACCGGCCGGAGCCTGTCGCAAGTCGCCCCCCATGGGGACCCCTTTTTCGTAGCCCACGCTGCCCGGCCGGCGCGTGTTCGCGTCGTCGGGATCAAAGTCCCAGCCGCCGAAGAACCGCACCGTCATGCGCGATCCGGTCGTGGCGTAGGCTTCCTTGCGTTTCATGGCGTCGAAAATCGCCTCCCGCGTATTTTCGGTCGCCCAGATGGCGGCATAGCCCGAAGACGCCTGTTGCCACCCATAGACCGTCAGGTTCGGGTCGAGCGACGACGAAATCACGACGTGCTTCCAGCGGTGCGGTTCGGGTTCGACCCCCGAATGCTTGCCGAAGAAGTTGTCTTCTTCGATCGATGAAATCCCGGTGTGGGCGTCGGTGCTGCCGATCATGCCGAATTTGAACGGGTTAATGCCCAACTGCTGTTCCAATTGCAAGCCGATCTTGAGAGCCGAGCGGGCGTACTCGTATTGCAGCATCTCTTTCTTTTTGAGTTCGGTACCGTCGAGATTGGCACGGTCCCAGGTCTCGTAGTCGGCGAACTCGTCGTTGGGAGACAGAAAGGGATGTGCTTCGCCATCCCCTTTAATCTGCGTGGCCTCGATGAGCGGTTCCAGGCGGGCCCGTAATTCGGCCATTTCGCGGGTCAACGGGTTGCCGTCATTCATCAGCACTGAGAACATCCGGCCGTTACTGAGATTGCCGTTGTGCGGAATGGTCAGCACTTCGGCACCGGTGGCTTCCTGAAACTTGACCAGCGCCTTCCAGAGATCTTCGGGATTCTGACTGTCGAACTGGGAAAACGGCAATGTCTGATTGGCGACACTGGCGTCGCCACGAAAGATCACGTTGCGATGCAGATTGAATCCGCCCCGCGTCGTGTACTCGTAGCCGATCAGCGCCGTGAACCGACCGGGTTCGTTGTACCTGTCGGCCAAAGCCGTATATCGCTGCCAGGCCTTGCGCACGATTTTGTCGCTCTTGAAGGGGGGTTCCGGCTTCTGCAACGAGCCCACGATTTCCATCGCCGCCTCGAAAATCCGATCGCGGTCCCCCGTCATGATCATGTCATACCAGCGCCGTCCCGCGGGGGTCGCCAGAATCTCCGGATCACCCGCCAGCAACTGGGGCATCAGGCCATACATTTCCGCGTGATCGGCAATGACCACGAAATCGAGCGGTCGCGAGAGTTTCGCCTGCAGGCCCCCCGTGGTCGTGACTTCTTCTCCACGCACAAACCGAAAGGCATCTTCCTGGCCCACGCGGCACATCGTCCCGGCGTCCACCGAAATCGCTGTATGCAGGTGGGTGTCACCCCAGAAGACCTGGGTGGGATAATTCCGACCGGCATAGGGGGAAAAGTGCTTTCGCTCCAGGTTCTGCCGTACCCCGTCTTTCGTCGGGATCTGATCCTGGGCCCGGAGAGTCTCCGGCGCCGCCACCGTGTACATCAACAGCAGAACAGCCCGGGCAGAGAAGCGCTTCATGATCTCGCAATCCCATCGATAGTTGTCTTGTGGCCTGACACCTGTTCAATCGCCTGCCGCCCGCGCATAACGTTCGAGGCGCATTCGTTCGCCTTCGTCAAACTTCAATTCAGGATTCGCCAGAATCAGCCCAATCTCCTGTGCATATCGCGACTCGTTCCAGTCCGCCAGATCGCGGACGACTAATCCGGCCACCTGAGGATGCACGCTTAATGCACTTCCGTAGCCCACAACGATGCGCTCCCGCAGTTTAACATCATTTTGGCGGGCCTGAACAGAGAGTGCGGCGAGCACGCCACGGATCTCCACCTCGGTTCGCCCAGGATTCCGGAAATACTCCTGCTCAATCACATCCACACCCGCTGATCGGTGTACCTCGACATAGCCTGTGGCCCACGCCGCCAGATTCGCCGTCGTGCCATAGCGCGTACACTGCGCAAACCCATCCGTGATGAGTTGTTGCGAGGCCGGGTCGTCACGCTGCGCAACCATCAGAATCGCCAACGCCCGCCACTCCAGATAATCGCGCCGTGTCAGCAGGGGCTGCAAATCCTCGAACGCAATCTGGCGACCGAATTGCCGAATCGCGGCATACGGGGCTTTCCCAAGTTCCAGGTAGGCCAATTCAAACTGAGATCGATGGTCAGGGTTCCACAGCGAGAGGAAGTACTCGAGTCGCCTGGCAGCGCCATCGGCTCTATTCCATTCCGCGGCAAACAACAGAATTCGACGTACGATCTGCTCGAATTCGGCATCCACAACACCCAGGTTCTGCCAGCCCTCGCGCGATTTCACGAGCAGTACGTGCCGGTTGCTGTCTGCGGCCAATTGCCGACGTGTCGTGCTGTCGGCAAATAGATCGACGTGCCGATCCGTGACTTGTCCCTTCACAATCTGTTCGGCCACAAACGCAAACGGCTGTTCGGGGTCTAATTGCCCGAAGGCGACGATGTCCGCTGCGATCACCAGATCGGCAAGCGTCTGTCGCGGCAGAGGCATACAGATCGGGCAAGCCGGCGCTGGTTGCACGGCAACCAGCACACAGACCGCAACCCACGCGATTTGCCCGGCACGGGAAATCTGGCCGTTCAGCGAGTCCCACATGATCTCTGACGATAGTCCGCGGGTGCGGCACCGTCCAGATCCAGTCGTTTCGATTTTCCAGACAGCCCGAATGTCGACCCAGGAAAATGACGGCCCCCGTGACAGATCCTGGACCAATCAGTGCCCCACCCGTTTCGCGCACTGCGCACACCAACTTCAGCCCCGCCCAACGTGCCGATTAGAGATGGATATTCATGCGGATACCGTAGATGAAGGCGTCGTTGCCATGCGACAGGCCCCCGAGGTTCCCCTGGACCCATTGCAGGTCCGGCGTGACAACAATGGCCGGCGTGAGCATGTAGGCATAATAGGCCTCCACGACCTGGGCGTCGCGCGGGCCAAAGA
>JAFEBR010000686.1 GCA_018242565.1 Planctomycetota bacterium
CCCCAGGTGGCCTGAGCCGTTTTCTTACCGGACGCACTGCGGATCGTGCCGCCATTCTTTTCGGTCAGGGGAGTTGCCACCCGCGCACCCAACCCCATTTCCTCCTGATCGCCGAAGACAATGTCGCGTTGATCCGCCTCGAACGCGGCGTTCCAGACGAGCAGCCACCCCTGCGGTCGCGTCGCCAGGGTGTAGTGATTGGTCAATTTGCAGAGTGGCTCGCCCCCGGCGGTTTTCAGGCGACACTCGGTGGCAAATCGCAGCTTTCCGTCGGCGACCGCGGGTGCCGACACAAATCGGACATGGTCCATGCGGGCCTTATTGCGCCAGAAATCTTCGCCGTTGATGTCGCCGAATCCCAGCCAGATGCCGGGATGCATGGTGTCGTGATCGACTGCATCGGTCCCTTTGACGGGGGGATGAGTCCGGGTGACCTGCAGGCCATCGGGCAGGTGGGCATTGGCAAAATACGGTCGCAAAATCTTCTCGTCGCGAAAGACGAAATCGACAATGGCGGATCCATCCAGCAAGATCTGCAGACGATCGGATTGTTCAGCGACACTGAAGCCGCGGGCCTGTGGCGCCCGTGCTGCGTCGTCAGTCGCGGGGGTCCGCAGCGACAACAGAAATTCCGTCAGATCGGCGATCTGCTGCGGTTCCAGCAACTCGGCCATTTCGGGCATGGCCGATTGCCGAGTGAATTTTCGCTCGGCAATCGCCGACCGAGGAATGTCGAGCCGTTCGCCCGTAGACAGACCCAGCGAAAGCTGCAGACCGCTTTCCTCAAGAAACACGCCGGAATGGACTTGTCCCTCGTCGGTGACAATCGTGAGTTGCGAGAATCCCTCGGTGATCACAGCCCCCGGATCGACAATCGACTGCACGATGTGCCGGGCTTTGGCACGTAAGCCGATGCTGCTCAGATTGGGACCAAATCCGTTCTGGGCGCGGTCGAGGCTGTGGCATTTGAAACAGCCCGCGCCTTGCGGGTGCCGGAACAGCAGTTCGCCTCGGGCGCGATCGCCGCGCTCGAGTTGCGCCAGGACCGCCTCTTCGGTGGATTTCTGAGGCAGCCGGCTGAGGGGCGCTGGAGCGACCGCCACAAAGTAATTTCCCTTGCCCCCGGCCCGACCATCATCGGTATTGCCACCCAGTTCGAATCGCCCGGCAGGGAACGTGGCTTCATAGATCTGAAACACGGCCCCTTCGTCGATCGCCGCGGTGAAGTCGGTTTTGTGAAAACTCTGCTGCAACCAGCCGGGAACCGCCTGCTGGCGCGCATCCAGCCCGACCCATACCCGGACGGGCACGAGCGTCTCGGCGGTCAACCATTCGGTTCCGCGCGAGCCATCGTCCTGATTGGCCGTCTGAATCAAATCGCAGCCGACCAGTTCCGGTGGGATTTTCGTCAAACGATACCCGCGATCGATGTAGGTAAGCGTGCCAGGGCGGGCCCCGCCCGGAACGACTTTGTATTCGGCTTTGCTCTGGGACTTTACGCTGCGGACCACTGCCACCTGAGTTTCGGGCGGCTGGGGGGAACTCGGTGCCGCGGGAGCATTCTGCAACGCACGACCACGGATCGTCGGGCCCGTGTTTCCCGTCGCCTTGGCCAGCCAGGATTCCGCCACTTGCCGCACTTCAGACGCGGGTTCGCTGGCGGCCAATGCCCGGACCTCGGCCGGAGTGGCCGAGTGCGTTTCGAGCAGTGCCAAGAGCGCCGCCTGACGCACCGCCGGGCGGGACTCGGTCAGCAGACGGCGCAATTCCGCCGGGGTGTTCAGCGCCCGCAGCGCCTGCCAGCCGGCATACCGAACGGTCGCGTCAGATTCCTGCACCAACTGCCCGAGCAAATCCGGCTGGAGATCGCGGAGGTGAGTTTCCTGGATGGCCTGGACCGCCGCGAAACGGAGTCGTGGTTCCTGGTGCGAGAGCACCTTCCGCAGACTCGCCGCAAGCTGCTCTGGCCGGCTCGAGCGGCGCGCGCGAAACGCCAGGATGCGTACCGCCTGAATCCGCAGGTTGAGCGACACCTGCGCATCCGCCTGCAGCGTTGATGCGAAGAAGCGAGTGATGTCGGACGAATCGTCGTCCAGGCGCCCCAGGGTCCAGGCGATCCACGTTTCCTGATGTTCCTTCCAGGTCTTGTGCGACAGAGCCTCTTGAAGCTGCGCACGCACGGCGGCGCCGCGACGCACCAGTTCGTCCTGGGCATTGATCCGGCGAACGGGCAGCAGGCTGTCGAGTTCCTCGAGCAGTTCGTCAACTGAAAAACGAGACAGCGGTTCGCCAACTTTCAGTGGCTTCGCCGGCGGGGCCTCTTTCCAGGTCACCCGAAAAATGCGGCCTTCGTTGGTCAACTGACCGTCCTGCCACTCGGCACCATAGCCCGTACTCCAACCCAGAATCCACAAGGCACCGTCCGGTCCGAATTCGAGATCGGTCGGGCGAAACAGCGATGAACCCCCGGAGATGAACGACTCGAAGGCTCCGCCCTTCGGCCGCAGCAGCGCGCCGTCCCACTGTGGCCGCCAGACATAAGTCGTCTTCAAGAGCCAGTCGTTGATCAGGAACGTCCCTCGATAAGCGGGCGGAAACTGGGGCGATCGGCAGAACACGATGCCCGTTCCTGAGCCTTCGAACAACGGGCCGCTGACCGGTGCACTCGGAGCGTGAGGCTCGGCGGACCAGTGACTGCTCCACGGATGATTCCAGCCGAAGTGTGCGCCGAAGAATGGCATGAACACCCGATCGCCAGTGGTCTGATCATTGTCCGTTCCCAGCCAGTTGAAGCCACTGTCGCAGGCGATGTCCCAGGGATTGCGGAAGCCGCGAGCGATGATTTCGAGGTTGTGTCCGCCCTCGTCGCAGCGGAGCACGCCCCCATCCAGTCCCCAGTCATCGGCGGGATGATGATAGGCACGACGATAGTTGTCTTTTCCGGAAACGACCGGCTCGGGGAAATCGGGGACATCCGGCGGCGCCTGCATGCCCCAGAGTTCGCGGAACGGGCGGGGCGCGTAACGTCCCGGCTGGTTGAGCCCTTTCGAATTACCCTTGCTCATGTAGAGTTTGCCATCGGGTGCCCAATTCAACCCGTGCAAGCCATGCTCCAGATTGCCCAGATCGGTGTAGAGGCAAACGTATTCGTCGGCCTCATCGTCACCGTTCAGGTCCCGGACGACCGTCAGATCGGGCGCGTTGGCCACCCACAAGTCACGGCCATGCCAGGCCAGGCCCTGGATGGAATTGAATCCGGTGGCGAACACCCGGGTTCGATCGGCTTGCCCGTCTCCATCGGTATCTTCGACGATGACGACACTGTCGCCCGGCGTTTCGGGCACGGGATTCCGGTATTGCGGTCCCATCCCGACAAACAACCGGCCCCGCTCGTCAAATGCCAGCGAACAGGGTTGACGCACCAGTGGTTCCGTGGCGAACACCGTGATGCGAAACTCGTCGGGCACCTTCGGCAATGCCTGGGGATCGACCGTTTTGTCATGGAATGGATTCTTCTGCGGCGCCTGAGCATTGGCCTGCATCGTCAGGCCAAACAACATCCACACCCACACCAGATTCCGCATGTGACCGTACTCCTGGTTCAGATCCGTGCCGCGGCACTGCGCGCGCGGCGAAGTGCGATGATGGTGGTCCCGGCAGGGTGTTTCAAGTCTCCGCGAACTGACAATGCGACGCGGGATGCGGGTGGCACACACGGTGCAGGAAAAACAGGGGCATCGGCCGACTCGAGGCCGCTGTTTTTCGCGCGGCTAAGTCTCGAGCGGCACAAACGAGGCGAGTTGATGGGCCAGCCAGCACCAGCGCCGGGCGGCCTGGGGAGGCAGCGACGCCAGTCGTCCGTAAATCTCGGGCAGGGCCGCCGAAATTTTCACGCGATCGCTCAGCAGGCGTGCGAACTGCAGAAATTCGCGGGCCGCGGTGTCGCCACCCAGAAGGGGCGCGGCAATCCGCCGCTGGAATGAAGCGAGATCGGCCTGCGGATTTTCGGGACTGCCATAATCGGCCAGTGCCAGATAATTCAATTCGGCTCCGGCATGAAAGGGTGAAACCTCGCCGAATAAGGAGATTCCCTCGCAGCCCGAGGCGATGCTGCGCTGGACGAGATTCGCCAGCCAGTCCACTGCCAGTTCGCCTCGGTTTCCGAACCAGGAGGTCGCGAGGTGCGACCGCATCACGTGCCGGTGCTCGGTCGTGGCCACCCGGCCCTCGGCCGTCCAGGTCGGTGCGATTTCGCCATTCTTCATGAAGTAATCGGCCACCCATTGCACAAACACGCCACGCGGAAACCGGGCCAGTTCAGCCGCCGCCCAGGCCGGCATGGCATCGCCAAAGCGCGGGGGCTTATCGGGCCCGACATACGGCTGGGGATGCGAATACGTTTCGCACACGATCCAGGCGTCGGGAGCCACATCCCGGATCGCCCTCGTCGCCAAGGGGTACATCAACCCCATATCTTCCCACGACAGCCACGAGAACTCCGGCGAAGAATGCTGCCGACGGTCGCGGCAGCGCTGGCATTGGCAGATTCCCGTATCCCCCGTTTCGATCTGCACGCCCCCCAACGGCAGGTTTTTGAACAGCCAGGCCAATGACTCGGCGAGAAAGTCTTGATTCTCGCGGCGTGAGGGGCAGGCCTGATAGAACCCGCGGGGGCCCGGTTGCCCTGTCGTCGTGATCGGGGTCTTCTTGCCGTTGAGATCGATTGTAAAGCTGAGGGGCTGCCCCTCGGCATCGACCGCGTTCAACTCGGGGTGTGCTTCGAGGTGTCGTTCGAGGTTGTACGGCGAGTTGCCTTCGTAATAGACGCCTCCATACGCATTCAGTCCGACGCCGCACAACAGCCTGACGTTTTCACGAGCGGCCACATCACACAATCGTTTGGCTGACTCGAGTCCGCCATGTCCATCACGCAGAAGCCCCCAGACAACGACCGCGTCGATGTGATTTCGGCCGCACCAGCGAAGCAGAGCCGTGTAATCCTGCAAGAACGAATCGGTGCTGCGTCCATATTCATTGCACGAGCCATGGGTGTGCGCGCCCGGACGATTCAACGCCCATTCGGTGCTGTGGTCCCAGGTCCAGAACATGCGTGTCTGGATCGGCGCAGCGGGACGTGGTTGCTGAGCCAGTGCGGCGGCTGTGCCTGGTGTCTGGCCGGCGAGCCCCGCCTCACCCAACACGGCCCCCACGCCGCAGGCGGCGCTCGTGTGGATCATTTCGCGACGATTGAGCAGGTTCATGCAGCCGATCTCCTGGCGAGAAACTCGTGGTCTGCCGTCAGTTTACACAGGTCCTACGCCAGCGTCACTCGGACTGGATGCGGCGGGAGTCGAGACGAGATGAGCAGTATAGCGCGGGCTCAAGCCCGCGCTACGGAGAAGAAGAAGAGGGGGGGCGCGTTAGCGGACGGTCACGAAGTCGTTGTGGTTGAGCAGGATGCGGGCCAGGCTTTCGCGGGCCTGGGTGATCGCCGCGGGGGATTGCGGTTCGGTGGCGAGTTGGAGTTGCCGATCCAGGGTTTCCCGGCAGATGCGGCGTTCTTCCCCACTCGGCGAGCGGGAGAGCACCTGCGCAAATAGATCGTCAATGAAGCGGTCCGACGCGTCGGGACTGGCATCGGCCGCGGTGCCTGTCGAAGCCTGCCACGCCTGAACCAGAGCCACGCTCGATTGGCGCACCATGTCGCTGTTGGTGAGCGCCAGTGCCTGCTGAGGCACGATGCTCGTGGCCCGGCGATAGCAATCGAGCGGATCGGGCGCGTCGAACAGTTCGCCGAGCGGGCTCTTGCCTCCCGCTTCTGGGTGGCTACTGTAGTACAAACTGCGGCGGTGAGTGGTCAGCGCGTCCTTATTTTCCAATTCAGCGCCCCCCTGGGTCAGGTCGAGACGCCCCGCTACCGCCAGCAGGCTGTCGCGGACGACTTCCGATTCCATCCGCCACGCGTTCATCCGCCAGAGGAACTTGTTTTCGGGATCGACGGCCACGGCGTCTCGAGCTTCGCCCATCGACGAGAGTCGGCGGTACGCCGCGCTGGTGACGATCAGCCGGTGCAGGTGCTGCATATCCCACCCCGACTCCATGAACTCGACGGCCAGCCAGTCGAGCAGTTCCGGATGCGTGGGTTTCGCCCCGTTGCGACCGAAGTCGTAGACGCTGGCCACCAAGGGCGACCGGAAGTGCCGCAGCCAGATGTGGTTCACTGCCACGCGCGCAGTCAGCGGATGGTCGCGCTGCGTGAGCCAGTTTGCCAAGGCTCGACGGCGACCACTGCTCTGCCGGGGGTACTGGACGGACAGCGGCGCATACGACTCGGCGAGTTTCTCGTCCGCCAGTGCGGTCCGGGCTGTCTCGACCGCCTGGCGGGCCGTCCCCCATGCTTTACGGGCCGCTTCGAGTTCCGCTGCGCGTTTGGCGTCGCTGGCGGGTTTCAGTTCAGCGTCGAGCAGTGCCACATCGGATCCCAGCAGATCACTCTCAGCCCGCAGCACCCGGGCCTGCCGTTCGGCGCGACTGGCGGCCAGGATTAACGCAACCAACTCAGGCGGAGCCGTGCTCTCAAGATAGCGGGCCCGTTCTGCGGCGATACGCGCTTCGAGTGCGGCGAGTTCGGCACTGGCTGCGGCAGAGCGGGCCTCGACTGCCTGTCGTCGTAACACGGGACCACTGGCGTTCCGCCGCGCGAGCCGCAGTTTTTCGGACGATTCGCGTAGCTCTTTGTTTCCTGCCGTGCTGGAGACCACAGCCACGCCGCCGTTTTCGGAGAAGGTCGAAGGCAGCCAACCCTCGAGGCCCGCGGGGGTGGAACCGTCGGCGTAGCGTGGCGCTTCAAACCCGCAGTCGAACAGCCGGGTGGCAGGTTCTCCCTGCGTTACGGGGGCGGAGACACGCACGTCGTCAATCACGGCGACACTGCCGGGGCGGACATCGAAGCTGATGGTCTGCACCTCGTTGCCGATCGGGGTCCAGCCATTCATCTTCGTGGAGACTTTGTCCACCAGCAGGGCCCCGTCGTTGACCGACCGAACCGTCAGCAGGGCCTCGTCGGTCGTCGGACGCAGCAGCAACTCGACCTGAAAGCGGTTCTGTCCGGCGGCGATGTTGTATTTGCCCACTTCCACCGGCGTCGCTGGGTTCTCGCGGGTCGCCTGAATGCTCCCCTCGACCCAACCGAAATAGTCCGCCGTCAGCCCCTGTCGGTTCTCTTTGACCAATTGGAAGTTGACGTGCTTGTCATTCAAGATCAGCAACTCAAAAGAAATGGTCACGCCATCGGCCAGCGCCGTGAGCGACTTCAAACTGTTCTGCACAATGGCCCGGCCCTGGGTGGCATCGAGCAGCAGGGACTGTTCACCAGCCAGTGCCGTCGGCCGTCCTGCCGCTTTCGCCTGTTCCAGTGCCTGGGCATGTGCGGCCTCGGCCTGCTGCAACTCGGCGGAAGGCACGACCGTAGCAGGTGGCGTGTTGCGCAGGGCTTCTTCGGCGGCCGCCAGGGCTCGGCGCGAGTCGGCTCGCAACGTCTCTTGAATCTCGGGACGCAAACCCGGATACCACGCCAGCGGCGGCAGTGTGACCGGTTCGAGCTGCAGCGTCGCGGGCAACAGGATCGCCGGGACGCCGGGCGCGATCGAGCCCCGCTCTTTCACGCGATTGCGTTCATCACCACCGGTGTAGAACCAGGTCGGCGCGTCGAGTTGTCGGTCGTACACGCGCACGGTACCCAGTCGCTGTACGTTGCGCAGGCCCGCGTAGGTGTAGTCCTGGAAGGTTCCTGGATCGGGCTCGCCGGGCACACGGTCCTGGCGAATGAAAACCGGCTCGAAGAAGGCCCGCATCCGAAAGTAATCGACCTGCTCGATCGGATCGTATTTGTGATCATGGCAGTGAGCGCAATTCACCGTGAGGCCCAGGAACGCCTTGCCGGTGTGCTCGACCGCGCTGCGCATCCAGTCGTTCGGGTTGAGCGAATAGTAGTTGCGAATCAGGTAACCGGTGGCGACCGCCGCGTCGTAGTCCTCGGGAAACATTTCGTCGGCGGCCAGCATTTCCTGCAGCATCCGATCGTAGCCCTTGCCCTGATTGAGCGACCGCACGATCCAGTCACGCCAGCGATAAATCTGCGAGGCGCTGTTCCGCACATCATTCACATCGCGACGGCCATACCAGTCGCTGTACCGCCAGACGTCCATCCAGTGCCGAGCCCACCGTTCGCCATGGCGGGCGTCACTTAGCAGCCGATTGACGACTCTCTCGTACGCATCGGGCGCATCGTCGGCCAGAAACTCCCGCAGTTCTTCGCGCGTGGGTGGCAGACCGATCAGATCGAGGTAGACACGTCGCAACTGGACCTGTTTCGGCGCGGCCGGTCGCGGTGCGAGACTGTGCCGTGCGAGTTCGGTGTCCAGAAACGCATCTATCGGGTTCGCCCCCTGGTTCCGGCCTTCCGGCATCGGGACGACGGGTCGTCGGGGGGGCTGGAAGGCCCAATGGGCCCGCGGGTCGGCCTCGGCCGTTTCGGCGGCGGGAGAGGTAGCCCCCGCAAGAATCCAGCCCCGCAAGAGTTCGATCTGGGCTGCCGAAAGCGGTTCCCCTTCGGGGGGCATCCGCTCACTCGGCTGACTGGCAGAGACACGCCGCAGCAGCAGGCTCGTCTCGGCGTTCCCCGGTTCCACCGCCGGGCCGCTGTCGCCGCCACTGCGGAGCGAACTGCCCGTATCGAGCCGCAGGTTTCCCGCCTGCTTGAGCGCGCCGTGACACGCATAGCACCGCGCTTTCAGCAACGGTTTGATGTCGCGCTCGTACTCGCCCGGCTCGGCATGCGCGAGGGCGGGCAGGCACAGCAGGAAGACGGTGAGTGACCAGGCCAGGCGCGTGATTGAAAATGGAAATCGACGCGGTTGGTGGTGATTTATAGATAGATGGGGCGTGGGATCGCGGAGCGATCCACGACGATGGAGCCCGCCCGTTTGCGGTCGCTTGCGGGTGCGAGCCGTCACGCGAGGATCTCCTCGATCACATGGCCATGGTCGATATCGAGGCGTTTGCGGCCCGGGATTTCCAGACGGCGATTGTTGAGGCCCAGCAGATGCAACACGGTCGCATGGAGATCGGTGACGTAATGCCCTTCGCCCAAGGCGTGATACCCGAGCTCATCGGTCGCGCCATGTACATGGCCCCGCTTCAGGCCTGCCCCCGCCAGCCAGACGGTGAACCCGTTGGGGTGATGGTCCCGTCCGGTATTGCCGCCACCCCGCAATTCGAGGCCGGGGGTCCGGCCAAACTCGGTGCCGAAGACGACCACGACGTCGTCGAGCAAGCCGCGCTGCTTCAAGTCCTGAATCAGACCGGCCACCGGCAAGTCAACCGACGCACACAGCCGTTCGTGATTGGTCTTGAGTTGCTGATGCGAATCCCACGAGCCATAGGGGGACGGAAATACCTGGACAAATCGCACACCCCGCTCGACGAGTCGGCGGGCCGCCAGCAGACGCTGCCCGGCCACTTTCGTGGCGTCGTTGTCGAGGCCGTACAACTTGGACGTAGCCTCGGTCTCTTGCTTCAGGTCGATCGCCTCGGGGACGGCCGCCTGCATGCGAAAGGCCAATTCATACGATCGGATGCGGGCTCGCAACGCCTGGTCTTCGGGGTACTCGACTGCCGTCAATTCGTTCAACTGGCCGATCGCCTCGTATTCCTGCTGTTGCTGCAGCAGCGTCTGACCGGCGGGCCGTTGCGCGAAGGGCAACGGATTCGCCGGGTCGAGCGACAGCGGAATGCCTGCGTACTGCGGCCCCAGGTACAGCGCGTCGATCGACTCGCGCGTGTCGGACCGCGTCGGCCCCCCGAGCACCACGAACTCGGGGAGGTTCTCGTTTAATGCGCCGAGTCCATAACTGGCCCAGGCGCCGATGCTGGGCTGCGACTCGTCCAGCTTGTGACGCCCGGTGTGAAACTGGTTCTCGGCGGCATGGTCATTGTCGGTCGTCCACATGTTGCGGACGAAACAGAGGTCGTCCACCTTCTTCGCCAAGTGGGGCCACCAGTCGGTGACTTCGATGCCGCTCGCGCCATGCTTCTGGAAGCCCACCTGCATCGGGAAGATCGTCGGATAGACATCCCGCACGTTGATGTCTTCGGAAGGGACCGAGCGAAACCGCTTCTTGTGCAGCGGGGAGTGAACCGGGTTCTCGAACGGGGTTTTGTCGAACGTCAGGCCGGAGTATTGAGTCAGCGCCGGCTTCGGGTCGAAGGTCTCCATGTGGCTGTAGCCACCGGAGAGGAAAATCCAGATCACCGACTTGGCCCGGGGCGCAATGTGCGTCACACCGGCGGGCACCGAATCCGCCGCCCGCACAACGCCCGCGTCAGCCAGCATCGCGCCGAGCGCCATGCCGGTCACGCCCATGCCCACGTCGGCCAGAAAAGCTCTGCGTGAGTGTTTCACCAATCTCTTTTCCATAAGCACCAGCTTATTTGTTCAGCGAGACGGTGTCCAATCGAATCCGGCCGTCGGGGGACTCAGTTTTCCAGGCCCATTTCGTGGGACAAGTTTTCAACTTGTCAGCCCCTGACGTTCGTCGGTGGTTCTCCGCCAGCAGACCCACAGATTCACCCAGAACGGCCGGGCCGCGAGACGTGCGCCGTGAGACGTGCCCGACAAGTTACAATCTTGTCCCACGTTCACACCTCCTTGATCCCGGCGAACAATTCGGTCGAAAAATACCGTTCCATGCGGTCGGGAAAGACGGTCACGACCCGTTCGCTGCCGTCGAGTGCGCGCGAGGCCTCGATCGCGGCGGCGTAGTTCAACCCTGAACTCGGACCGACGGGAAACCCGCGCGCGATCAGGCGGCGCGTGATCTCCAGGGCCAGATCGTCGGCGACTTCGACGGTTCGCAGACCGGGCAGTTCGTCCGGGCGAAACAGTGTAGAAATTCCTTCGGCGACGCCCGGGATTCGTCCACTGAACGAGCAACATTCGAAATCCGGAAACGACTGACGCGTCACTGGCCGGGCGGCGAAGGGGACCACCGGGCACCCCGCGTCCCGAAAGGCGTGGTAGAGCCCCACAATCGTCCCGCCGGTTCCCACCCCGCTGGCAACCGCATCGACGACGCCACCCGGAATTTGCGTGAGAATCTCCTGGCCGGTAAAGGTGCGGTGCGCCTCGGCGTTGTCAGGATTGGTGAATTGCCGTGAGGCGAAGGCCCCAGTGCTCCTGGCAAGTTCATCGGCCCGCGCGATCGCACCGGCGATCCCCGCGTCTTTGGCCACGAACTCGACCTCGCCCCCGTACGCCCGGATCATCCACACGCGCTCATTGCTGACTCCCTGTGGCATGACCGCCGTGAACTTCAACCCCATTTGGGCACAGTGCAGGGCCAGCGCGATGGACGTCGAACCGCTGGAAGCCTCGATCACCCGGCTCCCCGCGCGGATGTCTCCACGCCGCCAGGCCTTTTCGAGAATGTGCCGGGCGATGCGGTCTTTCGTCGAGCCACTGGGATTCAGAAACTCGAGCTTGCACCAGATCGTCGGCCCGTCCGAATCAAGACACACCGGCACCAGCGGCGTAGGCCCCGTTTTCGACGAATACCGACCCAATTCAGAAATGAAGGAGTTCATAGGATATTGAGGATAAAAAAGCCCAACCGGCGAGCGTGTGTGTCCCGCGTGCCATCCAGAAACGTAATAAGAAGACAACCCGGGCGAGCTCAGTGTCGCCCCAGGCTCATTGTCGTTCAAACACCAACCGCCGACCAGTTCGCCGAGTTCGGCAGTCGTACCCAAAAGGAACGCCAGTGATACGCCTTCTTTAGACCAGCTTCCTTCTGGCCTGAACCTGGGTACGGGCTGTATGCTCTGTCCATGAGTCCCCAGATCCTCGCATCCCCCTCCGAACAAGACCTGTTCCAACCCAACTATCCGTCGGGCTGGCCAGCGCCACAGCTCGAAGCGTTGACGTGTGTCGCACGGTTGCAACCGACGCGCACGTCAGTTGCCTGCTGCGTCCTGGCTCAATACCTCAGCGAGTTCAGCGTTGCCGTTCACACACCACCGCAATCGAATACGCCCCCCGCTCAACGAGAGGGCGGCTGATGGAAGTCGCCGACTATACCTTTTTTCCGACACGGGTCGTGACGATCCAGTTCCCCGAGACCGGCCCCCTGAACGCCGACCTGTGCGATCTGCTGGAGCGCCGGCCCGAACTCGACGACAGGTCGAACGTCCACCCCGACGCGCAAAATCTGCTGCATCTGGCAGAGACCGTGCCGGCGATCAAACAGCTCCGGTCCATGTTCATCGCCGGGGCGAAACAATGGTTGGCCGCCGAGGGAATCGCCGGACCTGAAGAAGTCGACCTGCTGCTCTTCAGCAACCGGATGAGACGGGGCGAGTCGACCATCGTTCACAATCACAGCACCGACCTGATTGGCATCTACTATGCCCGCACGGCGGACTACGATCGACCGCCCATCTCAGCCGCCGACGGTGGCGATTATTTTGAAGCCGAAGACGGAGTGCTCGTGCTCCATGATCCGCGCTTCAATGCCAACCTGACCTCCGTCTCGAATCGCGATCACATCAAAGTCTATCCGCGCCCGGGACTGATGCTGATCTTTCCCGCCTTCGTCTGGCATTCCGTCACTCCGCATCGT
The DNA here is from genome assembly GCA_018242565.1 of Planctomycetota bacterium. Taxonomy (GTDB): domain Bacteria; phylum Planctomycetota; class Planctomycetia; order Planctomycetales; family Planctomycetaceae; genus JACQFH01. The sequence goes on from JAFEBR010000686.1 coordinate 12,678, forward strand.
GGCGATTTTCACAGACTTTCATTTGCGATGAATTTCACGCTGCGCTGGCCGCCCGGCCCGGCTGAGCGGCACTCGCTGAAGTAACGCGTTGGCGAACACGCTTGGGCGAGACCGGCAATCGTTGGCGAACACCCAATCATAGACGAACTCGACACCGTTTTGGGGACTCCCTGGTTCTCGACTTCACCGGCGACGGCTGCGTTGGCCCGAATTCTGACCTTTGAGGTCGATCGGATTCTTTCCCCGTCAAATCTCGCCCGACGGAACCGACAAGGAAGACGAGTCGGCCTGTCGACGTAAGTCCAATCCCTGTAAAAAGAAAACACCCGCCGACAATGACTGTCAGCGGGTGTTTTGGAGTGGAGCGGAGGGGAGTTGAACCCCCGACCTCTGCATTGCGAACGCAGCGCTCTCCCAACTGAGCTACCGCCCCGTGAGCCCGTATTATAGAGCAAAATCCGCCGGTCGCAAGACAGGCAGGCGGTACGGTCCGGCCCCCGTGGGATAAGTTTTCAACTTGTCGCCGCCTGACGTTCTTCGGGCGCTGGTCGATCGCTGGCCAGCAGGTTTGGTCGTTCTTGAATGGCAGGGCCGTGAGACGTGCCTGACAAGGTCCAAACATGTCCCACGGACAGCCGATTTACAGCAGATGCCGCGCTTTAATGTCCAGATAACGGCTCACCAGGTCGGCGGTCAGTTGATCGGGTAACGCATCCAGCACCAGCAGGCCCGAGTGATTCAACTCGGCGATCTGGCGGGTCTGGGCATGCAGCATTTCCGCCGCGGCCGCAATCTGAAACGCGTCCACATCCGACGTGGGCACGCTCTGCACCCGGTCATGCAACGGCACGTTTCGCAGAAATGACGCCAGCACCAGATGAGGCGATTTCAACTCGCGCACATGCCGGCTGATTGCCGCCAGGTGCAGTTCGTCCAGCGCATGCGTCAGCAGCACCACCAGCGAGCGTTTGCGGAACCGCCGCCGCAGTTCCTCGACCATCAGGCTGTAATCAGTCGCCTCATACCGGGCCTCAATATCGTACGTATGCCGAATGATCGTCTGAATGCCGCCGGCACCGCGCACCGGATGCACCCACCGCTCGGCTTTGTTCGACACCGCCAGAAAGCCCACATTGTCTCCCTGACGCAACGCGGTGTACGCCAGGACAATCGCCGCGTTCAACGCGCGGTCGAGGTGCGTGATTCCGTTCAGTTCATTGCACATCGAACGGCCGCAGTCGAGCACGATCAGAATGTTCTGATTCCGCTCGACCACATATTCCCGGCTGATCAACTGCTGCTGTCGCGCGGTCGCCTTCCAGTCGATGTGGCGATATTCGTCTTCGCGACGGTATTCGCGCAGGCGGTCGAATTCGCTCCCCCGGCCCCGCAGGCGCGACAGCTTCAACCCGGCTTCCGCCAGACGATTCTTGCGGGCCAGCAGTTCCAGGCCATGCACGGCCTGAATATCCGGATACACCCGAATCTCACGGGCCGCGCGGCGTTGATCAAAAAACGTCCACAGCCCCAGCCGACTGCGAGTCTTCAAGAATATGTCGCCAAAACGAGTGCGGCCCCGGTGATGTGGCTCGACATGATAAACCCGATACCGCGCCTTCAGCGGCGCGAGCTTCATCACAAACGGCAAGCCATCGGTCACACACGGATCAGGCGGTTCATCCTGAAATTCGACCACCATCTCCTGCGAGTTACGATTCGTCAGCCAGATTTTGACGGCGTTCTTCGCGCCGACACTCATCACATGGCTCATTTCCCGCTCGAGATCCACCTTGCGGAGCGAGGGCGAGATCGCCAGATCGAGCAACGCCACTCCCAAAATCGCGAAGTTCAGCAGCACGCCAACCAGATGCGTCGTCAGAGACACCTGCGGATCGACATCCACAAAGATCAGCGCGACCGCGGTGGCGGTAAGTACACACCCGGCACCGATGAACAGCGCTACCAGCGGCCAACGCGGCGTCATTTGCGCGGAGCCTCCACCGCCTCCAGAATTTCGCGAACCGTGTCGTCCGCCGAGACCCCTTCAATTTCGGCTTCGGGACGCAGCCGAATGCGGTGCCGCAGCACCCAGGGAGCCAATTCTTTCACGTCGTCGGGCACGACGAAATTCCGGCCGTTGCACGCCGACATGGCGCGGGCGGCCAGCAGCATGTTCACCCCGGCCCGCGGACTGGCCCCCACCGCCACTGAATGCCAGTTCCGGGTGCGGGCCACGATCGCCGTGATGTAATTGATGATCGAAGGCTCAACGATCACCCCCAATGCCGACTTCTGCATGTCGACCACTTCCGACCCGGTCAGCACAGGCTGCAGATCAAACCGCGACAGGTCGCGCGGGTCACGTCCGTCGGCGTAGTGCTGCAGAATCGCCTGCTCTTCCGTCGTGGTGGGGTAATCCACCAGCAGTTTGAACATGAACCGGTCCAACTGCGCCTCGGGGAGCGGGTAGGTCCCTTCCTGTTCCAGCGGGTTCTGCGTGGCGATCGTGATAAACGGACGATCGAGCGGATAGGTCGTGCCATCCACGGTGACCTGGCGTTCCTGCATCGCTTCGAGCAAAGCCGACTGGGTCTTCGCCGGAGCGCGGTTGATTTCATCCGCCAGCAGCAGGTTGGTGAAGATGGGGCCGCGATTGAACACGAACTGCCGGTCGGCCATGTTGTAAATCGAGTGACCGGTCAGATCCGAAGGCATCAGGTCGGGAGTGAACTGCACCCGCTTGAAACCGCACGAGAGCACCTTGCTGAGCGTGTTGACCAGCAGCGTCTTCCCCAGGCCGGGAACGCCTTCGATCAGAATGTTCCCCTCGCAGAACAGGGCGATGAGCGTGGCTTCGATCAGATCATTCTGGCCCACCAGAACTTTGCCGATCTCCGCCAAGGCTCGCTGAAAACGCTCCGCCACCTGTTGTAATTCCATCGCCGAAATTCCAGTACGTACGGAAAAGCCGCCGTAAAGGCCCGGCGGAGAAATGTTCGAAAGCGATCCATACTAGCGGGGGGAGGCCGGCCGATTCAATGATCGCCCGCCCGCACACGCATCCATCCGTGCCGCCAGCCGGTTTCAGTCATCCTGGCCGGCGACGGCTACCAGTTCCCGGTCAGCCGAATCCACCGCAGCCGGCAGACTCGCAGCCAGTGCTCCAAACCGCCGGGATTGCTCGACAGGTGCCGCAGCCACGGTCTCTGGATCGAGTGCCAAGGCCGATAACGGCCGTTTCGCCAGCGGCCCCCACCACACCCCCGGAAAACCGGCGACCTGCGATTGATAGATCTGATACGGCGTGCCCAGGAAATACACGAGCCGCAGATCTTTCAGCCAGCTTCCGTTCAGGATATACACGGTCCACACGCCGATCAGCACCAGCCGGTCGGCGGTCATGACCGGAGTCCACCACACCAGCCCCAGAAAACCCAGGTACGCCGGGTGACGCAGCCACAGAAACGGACCACGTGGCCGAAACGGACGGGTCGGCAGAGGCCGATCGCGCATCCAGGACCACCAGGGCGTGGCTCCCGTCTGATATCCCAGCCCGCTGAGCCACAGGCTGTAGACGAGCAGGCCCCACGACGCGAACCACAGCGCCTGCACACCCCACCGGGCCGGGCCGGTCAGTTCCCACCATACCGCGCGACTGTGCGACCACCCGGCGAACGTCAGGCACAGGCTGACACAGGTCACGACGCAGAAAAACAGTCCGTAAAACGCCGGGGGAATCCACCGCGACAGCCCCTGCCGAATCCGCGGGTGCAGCAGAAAACTGTGCAGGGCCCCGAACGCCACACCCAGCAGCAGGTTCTGCGTCAACGATCCATGAGCCGATTCCGAATGAGGCTGGCTGCCATCCAGAAACAGAAACAGCCGGCAGACCGTCCACGCAAATAACGCGTGGGTGGCCATGGCCGCCACGACTCCGAGACATTTACGCATCCGTGCGTGTCACTTTCGGCAATTATTCCGTGGCCGCCGCAGCGCCCGCGATCCACAGGTCGCCATAGATCCGCAGTTGATCGGCTACGCCCACCGCTCCCAGTGCCGTGGTATACGGCTTAATGCCATATTCCGTCTGCAGGATGGCGAAGTCTCCCTTGAGATTCCAGTCCCCTTTTTGCTGGGTGGCATTCGCCAGGATCGCAATCGGCCGGGTCTTCCCGTGCAGGGTAAACTCGCCCTTCATTTCCACCTGCGTCTGCCCCTGGGGCGTTTTCTTCAACTGAGCCGAGGCGATCTTGAAGGTGGCCGTCGGGTAACGTTTGGCATCCAGCACATCGGCCCCCAGCAGGTTTTTCTGCACCTGTTGCCGGGTGGACGCCGAGGTGGAACCGGTCAGCCCAACATAACGGCGGGCGCGGTCCGTATCGGCCTGAAAGCTGGTGAGATCGAACTCGATGCTGCCGGCGTCAGACTTGGCACCGATCTGCATCTGCCCCGAACGGATCAACCCTTCGATCCCATGTTCGTGCCCTAAACCGGTCTTATCGACATAGACATAGACGCGACTGCGTTCGACATCGACTTCGCCTGGGCTGGTGGCAGGAGCCGTCGCCTCGGTGCGGGTCACCGCCGTACGGGCCGGATTTTTCTTTCGGGCCTGGGCCGTCTGGGCCTGAATGCCAGCCGCCGAGTACCAGGTGGCCAGGGTCAGAATTCCCAGCACGGGAATCCACACAACAGGACGAAATCGATTGAGCATTCAAAGTTCCGACAGCGTTTCGTACATCAACAGCAGGCGTGGCTGCCCTATCTGGCGCGCGGGAACACTATCACGCCCCGCCGTTCAAGGCCAGACGAATTTTCGGGGTGTCGCCAAAGTCGTGGACCGCTCCGCCGATCCCACGCCGTATCGTGTTCCCGCGCCTTCCGACATCACCCCAACAAGCAGGCAAAACCACCGCCAAAAACTTCTCCCTTCGCCCCAGCCGGGGGCCCAACGGCAACGACGCGCGACCTTCAAATCCCCCGCTGGAACCCCTTCAGGGTTCTTCCCGATGTATAACGGCTTTCCCGTGGTATCGTCCGCAAAGGCGGACTCAACCACGGGCTAACCGTTCGGTACCCCTCCGGAGTACCCCAAAGTCGTGGATCGCTCCGCCGATCCCACGCCGTATTTCACTCCCCCGACCAATCGCCCCCGGCACCGCCCCCCGCCTTTTCCAAAGTCCCGCCTGAAATTCCTGTAAGATTCCCGCCGACGCGGGATGTTATTGGTAGCGGCGAGTGCAAAATCTGGGACAATCCTCGGGCGGAAGTCCGCTCGGGCGAGGGAACGCCTGTCATTCGAGGACGATCTCCCGTTTTGCACCGGGACGCAGGAGCGCGCCATGCCTGAATTTCCGAAAACCAACCCCAGCCTCATCCTCCGGGTCCGCGACCTGGGCGATGGCGCTTCGTGGCACGATTTTCTGGCAATTTACGAACCGGTCGTCTTTCGGATGGCCCGGCAGCGCGGCTTGCAGACCGCCGACGCCCAGGACGTCATGCAGGCGGTGTTCTTGTCGATCTCGCAGTCGATCGCCCGCTGGACGGGGGGCCCCAACCAGCCCCCGTTTCGCGCCTGGCTCATCACGATCGCCCGCAACGCTATCACCAAAGCCCTCAGCCGACGGCCACGCGACGTGCCGGCCGGCTCCACCTCGATCGTCGAACTGCTGCACGCGTTTCCCCAGCAGGAAATTACCGCCGACGAGATCGCCACCGAAACCCGGCACGAAATCGTCCGCCGGGCCTGCGACCAGATCCGCGTGGAATTCAGCGAAGACATCTGGCGGATCTTCTGGGTGACATCAATCGAGGGGGTGCCGATCGCCGAGGTGGCCCGGCAGACCGGTCGAACCCCCGGTTCGATCTACGTGGCCCGCTTTCGCGTGGTCGCGCGCTTGAAAGACAAGGTCCGGGAAATCTCCGAAATGTGGGACGTGCGCGAGGTGACAACATGACCAACCCTCCGACCGGCGCCTGCCTGACAGACGACCTCTTGCAGCAACTGGCTCACGACGAACTCTCGCCCGCGAAACTGGCCGAGGTGGAAGAGCACGTCGGCCATTGCGACTGTTGCCGAGCCGCGCTGGAACTGGCATCGTCCGATGCTCAGTGGACAAACGAGATTCAACCGGTTCTGCAGCGACCCGCGGAACCACTGCCCGAATGGGACGAATGCGAAGAACTCGGGATCGACACCCCGCGATACGAGTCGGTGCTGCAGTTGCTGGGGCCCACCGACGATCCGAACATGCTGGGGCGGATCGGGTCGTACGAAGTCGTGGGGATCATTGGCCGGGGCGGGATGGGGGTGGTCTTCAAGGCGTTTGACCGGACACTGAATCGGTTCGTGGCGATCAAGATGCTGCTGCCGCATCTGGCCGAGTCGGGAGCGGCCCGCAAGCGTTTTGCCCGCGAGGGGCAGGCCGCGGCCGCCGTGATCGACGACCATGTTTTGCCAATCTACAGTGTCGCCGAGTGGCAGGGAGTCCCCTACCTCGTCACGCAGTACCTGCGTGGCTCGACGTTGCAGAAACGGATTCATCAGAGCGGACCGCTCGAGCTCAAAGAGATCATCCGCCTCGGCCTGCAAACGGCCCGCGGCCTGGCGGCGGCACATGCCCAGGGACTGGTGCATCGCGACGTGAAGCCTTCCAACATCCTGCTGGATGGCACCGTCGAAAGGGCCATGCTGACCGACTTCGGCCTGGCCCGGGCCGTCGATGATGCCAGCATCACCCGCACCGGCGTGATTTCGGGCACGCCCCAATTTATGTCCCCCGAGCAGGCCAATGGCGAACCGATCGATCATCGCTCGGACCTGTTCAGCCTGGGGAGCGTTCTCTACGCCATGTGCACCGGACGGCCGCCGTTTCGGGCCGAGACGACGTTTGGCGTCCTGCGCAAGATCCGGGAAACATCCCCCCGGCCGATTCGCGAGACCAACCCGGACATTCCCACCTGGCTCGACGCGATCGTCAACCGCTTGCTGGCGAAAAATCAGGCCGAGCGGTTCGCGACCGCTGCCGAGGTCGCCGAGTTGCTGGAGCAATGTCTCGCGCATGTGCAACAGCCGACGACTCATCCGCTGCCCCCCACACTTGAAGCATTGCTCCAAGCCAGCGCTGCCCAGGAGTCACCACGACCAACCCACACGGAGGCCGCGCACCTCGCCCCGCAGCGCCGCCGCTGGCTGATCGGAATCCCCGTAGCCGCATCCCTCCTGGCGGCCGGCCTCTTCATGATCATGAACCAACAGCCCGGGCAGGTGCCGGTGACGGCCGATCCCCCCGGCGAATTTACCGACGAATCCGCCGACGGCCCCTCTCGCCGCGAGTCGAGTCCATCCGAGCCGCTGACGGAATGGAATTCGATTCGCTCGGCGTTCCGGGCGTTGGATTCGGAACTTACGGGATTCGAGTCAGAGATTGAGACTGCTCGGCCGTCGCCGAGCCAGACAGAAACAGAACCCCTCGAAGTGGAAGCTGGAGCAAACCCATGACACGGAGATCCCGATTGATTTCTGGCTTAGGCTGGGTGCTGGTCTGTGGACTGGGCCTCACCAGCGTCTGGTCGCAAACCACACGGAAGCCCGTGGGCCCTCCGACCGATGCGTCCAGAAAGAAAACCGCCGCACCCGTGGCTGACGACCCGTTTTCGGAACCGGGTCCAACAACCAGCGTCAGCCCGGCCGGATCCGATTTGAAAGCCGATCCGGACGACCCAGATTTCGCAGTGATTCAACCCTGGCTGTCGAGCGTGGTTACGATTCGGTGGCACGAACCGCAGCCGGGCGCGCCGAAGCTGGAGTTAAAAACTCAGGGCGGAATTGTTGTCGATCCGCGCGGTTACATCGTCACTTTGCCTTTTAGAAATGTCGATAACGGCGCGGATGACTTGAACGATCCAGGTACGAATGGTCAGGAACGGTCGATTCGCGTGCGGTTTTCTGCCGGGACCGAATACAACGCCCAGTTGGTTGATAATGAACCGCATGTGCTGGCGATCTTGAAAGTCGATCTGCCGCGGCCTTGTCCGTCGATTGATCTAACGCGCGTTCGCGAACCCGTCGATCGGGAACGGGTTTTCCTGGTGCCCCAACAACTCAGCCAGCGCACGCTGATGGGCCGGGTCACCACGATCTCGGCCAATTTCGGCGATGGGACTCCCCCGCTTGTGGGGTGTGGGATGCGGATTCCCAAAACTGACGCCGGGAGCCTGCTGGTGAGCGAACAGGGGCATCCGCTCGGAATCGTGACGGTACTCACCGGGAAAGTGCCCAGCTACGCCTTGCCCCTGGAGTCCGCGAAAGAGTACATCGGACGCCGGATCGCCGAGAATGAAGAGGACGAACAGCGACGTGCCCGACGACGACCGCTGCCGCCGGAAGCTCCCCAACGAATTGATCGCACTTCCGGACGAGATCCCCTGGCGACCGAGTCGCTCCCGCAGTGGGAACAACTCGCCAAACACGAATCGCAGGCTGCGGCCCACGCCCGCGTCATCCGCGATCTGCAGACTCGCAAGATCCCCGATGGCGACTCCATGCTGAAAGAGAATCGTCGGTTGCTGCGCGACCAGTTGAATCAGGCGTTCGATTTGAAAGCCCAGATCGAAGAACGGCGGTTGCAGGAATTTCGCAGTCGCCTCGATCGACTGGAACAGCAGATCGGCCAGCGAAAGGCCCTGCGCGACAAGATCGTCGATCGCCGTGCCACCGAATTGATCGATGGCGAAGCGGTCCACTGGAACCACCCCCTTCCCGACGAATCGTCCCTTCCGCCTCGCGATGTTCCGTCGGAGCCAGCGGGCGAAACGCCTTTCCTTCCCGACGGCCGCCTGCCCCCGACCGATGATCTGACGTTACCAACTCCCCGTTCGCCAATCGGCCAGCCGGACAATGCCCCGGTCGATCCCTTGCGAGCTCGCGCCCCGACGGCTCCCCCATTCGAAGACGTCAGCCCGCCGATTCGTTCATCCGCAACACCCCACGAACTTGTTCCGTTCGAGGAGGCCGACGCCCCCGCGGAAAACGCGGGGACGAAATTGAGCGTGCATCTGCGTCCGGCCGTCGATCCGCAGGGCGAACCACAGGCGAA
>JAFEBR010000687.1 GCA_018242565.1 Planctomycetota bacterium
ATCAGTCGTTCCGACAGACACGTCGCCGTCGCATGCCCCGATTTACCCAGCAGAATTCGGCGTGTTTCGCCGACTCGCCAGTCATCGGCGGCGAGCCCGTAACCTGGACGCAGCGCGAAACCCGCCAAGTTCAACCAGCGCGCCTCGTGGGTGGCGGTCCGCGTGCGGCCGGATTCGACTTCGAAAAGTGCTTCCCATAAACGTCGTAAGAGCGAGGCCGGCCATTCGCGGCGATCGGTCCCAATCGCTTCCGCCAGTCGCTTGATCAGCCCTTCCGGATCGTCGGTTCCCTGTGGACCAAACGTGCGGCGGATTAACTCGGCGCAGCGCTCCCAGGCGGCTTCATCGACAAACCCTTCACGTTCCGCGGCCCCCTGGTGTGGTGCGACGTCCGACTGTGTCGTGGAACGGACATCAAACTGCAGTTTCCAGCGGCGATTGTGATCGAGGGAGGCGCACCACAAATCGAGCGTGCCGATTTCCGTCAGGCGGGCGTGCAGTTGAATCGGCAGGCGGCCGGTTTCGCCTTTCGCACTTGAGCGGAGCACCGTCCGAATGGAGGGCAACGGTGTCATTTGTTCCCGGTCGAAGGGGACAATCGTGCCGGGTTGATCTGTCAGCCGCGTGCTCGATACATACAGCGGGAACTCCACCGGTTGCGAAACGAGCAGATCGAACGTCGGATCTTCTAGTTCGACACTGTGGCCGGGTTCTGTTCCGGCGGCGATCAGGCAGACCGCTCGCGGTTCGGCTCCTTCCACTCCGATATAATACGTGCGCGCCAGGCCGGCGGCGATTTTCACGCCGACGCCGCGCCGGACCATGCCGTAGTAGGCAGCGCCATGTGCTACGGCCAGGTCGAGTCGGTCATGATCGAGAACGAGCGGCGACCAGGCGGTCTTGGTCTGCGAGGGAAACCACGAGGTCAGCACATCGAGGAACCGTTGTCGCAGTACAGGTGAGGCGAAAAAGCCCCCATTAAACAGGATGATGTCGGGGCGAGCATGATCGTGGTCTGCGGAAGTGCCTGGTGCCGGCGCTGATTTTTTCTTCCGGGATTTGCCCACTTCACCGGCGTCTGTTTTATCGCCGACCGGTTGGGATGCCGTGGGAATCTCTTCGCCTACATGTCGGTGCGTTGCCAGAAAATCGGCGAGGTAGCGGGTGATTGCCGGGTCGGTGGCGTAGGGGAGCCCAAACTCCTGGAAGCCAGATCGATGACGGCTGGGCCGCTCATCAAGCCGGGCCTGCGGCAGAAAACCCTCAACGAGCAACCTCTCGACTTCGGTCCGCGTGACCTCCACCTGCAGTCCGCCGCCGATCAAACGCGAACCGCTGCTGGGAAGATGGACCGTCATCTGTTCCGGCGGCTTTTCGCCTAACAATGTCTCTTTGACCTGTCGGCACAATCTCACCAGCACGCCCCATTGCCGCGGTTCGAGTTTGCGTTCTCCCGACAGCTTCGCTTCGAGGGCGTGGGCGAGCGCCAGGTCGAGATTGTCTCCACCGAGAATCAGGTGCTCTCCCACGGCGACACGCTGGAACTGCACTTTGCCGTCGTCACGGCCGCGCACGCGAATCAACGTGAAGTCAGACGTTCCCCCACCGATGTCGCAAACCAGAATTTTCTGGCCCGGTTTGACCTGTTGTTCCCAACTGTCGCGATGCCGGTTGATCCAGGCGTAAAACGCGGCTTGCGGTTCTTCGATTAAGACGACGCGCGGCAAGCCTGCCAGTGCCGACGCTTTCAGAGTCAGTTCGCGGGCGACTTCATCGAACGAGGCTGGCAACGTAATGATCACGTCCTGGCTGGCCAACGGCGCTTCGGGAAACCGGAAGTTCCAGGCCTCGTGAATGTGCTTCAGGTACCGCGCACTGGCCTCCACCGGCGATATCCTGGTCACCTCGGGCAGACCATGCCAGGGAAGTAGTTCTGCGGTTCGATCGACACCGGCATGACACAGCCACGATTTGGCTGATTCAATCAGTCGACCCTGCGACAGAATGCCGTGATCGCGGGCCAGGCTGCCCACAATCGGCGTCGGATCCTGATTGGCTGCTCCCGCGGTCGCCGTCTGAGGTTGCCAGGGAAGCCGCAGACTGTCCGCCGAGAATTCACCCGCCGCGGGCTGATAATGAAACGAGGGCAACGTATCTCGTAGCTCGACTTGTCCCGGGGCGATCAACTGGGGCACCTGAAAGGTCCGCACCTTCCAGGCGGATTCCTGGGTGTCGACGTAACCGACTGCACAATTCGTGGTTCCAAGGTCGATTCCCACGACGAACCGCGGCGGCGCACTTTCGGGCTCGGCATCACTCACGGGCAGAGCGCTCACTCGGCATCCTCACGTACACTGAATTCGAGTTTCCAGCGGTGTTGTTTTTGAGCACCCACGCACCAGAGTTCGAACACCCCCAGTTCGGTCAGTTGCGACTGAAAATGGACGGGAACATAGTTGTCAGGTAACGATTCATCTTTGGGGAGGGTCGCCTCCAGCGAATCGGTCTCCGCCAGTTCCTCTGGCGACCACGATGACAGCAGTTGCCCCGGGCGGTCCTGCTTGCGCACCGACGAACTGAAGAACCGGAAATGGGCCGGTTCGCCAACGACCAGACCGATCTCCTGGGAAGGCACATCGACCGCTGTCCCTTCTTCCATGCCGATGGGGACGACACACAGCGCCCGCAAGGGGCGGGGGGCACCGGGAATCGCCAATCCCGACGTTTCGATTCCCACGTAGTACGAACGGGCCGTCCCGCCCCGAATCCGCACGCCGCCACGCTCTTTGGTCCAGCCATAGGCAGCGGCCCCGCGCGCGACCGCATGGTCGAGGTCGGTCGCACCTTCCAGGGGGCGTGGTGGCGACTTTTTCGACCAGCCCGCCAGCGTCTCCACCAGCCTGTGCCGCAGGCTGTCGGCTTTGAACACCCCGCCGTTGAACAACAGGTGCGTGGGCTGAATCGGTCCGGTTTTGGGATCGCCCTGTTGCGTCAGAAACTCGGCGATATGCCGTGTGATGGCCGTGTCTGATTCAAACGGCAGGCCGATTTCCTGAAAGCCCGAGGTCCGGCGACGGATCGGTCGGTCGGTCACATCGCATCGCGGAAAGAAGCCATCCACCAGCAGGTTGGTTACCAGTTCGCGGTCCACTTCGATCGAAACCGACTTGCCGATCAGTTTACTGCCCCGGCCGAGGACCGCGATCGAATGCTTCTTCGGCGCGTCGGCCGACAGCAGTGTCTCTTTCGCCGTGCGACACGAATGCCACAGCGAGATCGACTGCCACGGATCGAGTTTGGTCCCTTTCTCGGCGAACAGTTCCGACACCCGATAGGCGAGGGTGAGGTCCATGTTGTCGCCACCCACCAGCAGGTGATTGCCGACGGCGATCCGCCGCAGCACAAGTTCCCCGGCTTCCTCGGCGACTCCGATCAGCGTGAGGTCGGTGGTCCCGCCGCCGACGTCACAGACGAGCAGTGTGTCGCCGATTCTGAGTTGCTTGCGCCAGCGGTTGGATTCGTCTGACAGCCAGGCGTAGAGCGCCGCCTGAGGTTCTTCGAGGAGCACCAGCGTGGCGGGCAACCCGGCGGCCAGCGCTGCTTCGCGGGTCAGTTCGCGGGCACTGGCGTCAAACGACGCCGGAACCGTCAGCACGACGTGTTGCTCGGCAAGAGGCGCATCCGGAATGGCGGCGTGCCAGGCATCGGCCAGATGTTCGAGATACCGCTGCGCGGCGGTGACGGGGGAGATCTTGGGAACTTCGGGGGGCGCGTTCCAGGGCAGAATCGGCTGGTGGCGATCGACCAGGCTGTGCCCCAGCCACGATTTGGCCGCTCCCACCGTCCGGTCGGGCATCTCGGCCGATTGACGCCGTGCGAGTTCCCCCACGGCAAAGGTGCGGCCTTTCGCTTTCAGCAGGTCGAACGATTTCGCCTGCACTTCATGGTCCTGGGCGAGGTACAGAAACGAGGGGAGCAGCGTCCGCGGTTCGACGGTTTTCGCGGCGACCAGTTGCGGTATCGGCAACACCTGCACCTGCGGCTTTTCGGCATCGAGTGCGGCATACGCCAACGCACTGTTGGTCGTGCCCAGGTCGATCCCGATCACATACTTCGCAACCATCATGTTCCTACGGTAGAGACGTCTCTCGGAATATCACTGTCTGGCAAAGGCTGGAACTCCGTCGCCAGTCCGGGCCTGGCCAGAGGGGCAGGCCCCGTGGGCGAATCGTGTTCCAGGGAGGGCTCGGTGGCTAGCCCAGGAGTTCGACCTCAGCGGGGGCGATGACCTGGGCAGCGGCGGGACTTCCCGACCATTCGGGAATGTCGCATTTGGAGGCTTCCCAGCCCGGGTGCACCAACCGGCCCCGATGGGGGGGCGTGCCTCGGACCGTGCCGATCAGGCGATACCGGTCCGCCTCGGCAGGGGCCTGGATTTCCGTGCCTTCTTCACGCGATTCCAGCGGACGAATCTTGAACAGGCGGTCGAGCACATCGGCGGCGTCGCGGTGAATGTCTCGGACGGCGGCCCCGATCTGGGCGTCCGAGTAATCGCCGATCGATTCTTTCAGGAAGTCCACCAGCCGTGCTTCCCGTTGCAGCGTCGCCAGCAGCGTCAGGGCCTCGCTTCGCTGGGGAGCGCGGGGTGTTGCCACCGGTTGGGGTGCCGGCGTCTCGCGCGGCAGCGCAGCCGGTGCAGCCTTTCCGCTCAATAGATCGACGATCCGTCGGCCGAAGTCGGCGTCGACCAGAATTCGCCACCAGACCTGCAACGCCAGAAAAAATCGAGACATGCTCGGAGTTGTCCTTCCAGGGAAATGTCAATGCAAAAACGCCGCAAACGCTCGTCACAGACGGCACTCGCGGCGTGTACGCGTGTCGCGGTAGAATTATCGTCGGCACCGGGACCATCTGCAACCGATCGCCCGCCTGTCGTGGAAATCGGAAGCCCTCATTTCTCAGTCAGCCCGCGAGATCATCGGCCGGGTTTACTGGCTCTGCACAACAAAGACCGCTCTCGCAGGATCCTCCCTTGGCGAAGGTCGGGCCGGGGGAGATGCCCGTCACGCAGCCACCCATTTGTTCAAGACGCCGATATCAGTCGGTGGCAAAGTCTCACAGATGGCGAGCTAATCGCAGCGCGGATTCAATAGCCGCGAAATCCGCGAGCGTGCCAGCCATGAATGCTGGCGGCGAATGCGTTTCGGTCTGTTGGCGGGGGCCATGAGACGTGCGGGTCCTGCTCCCCCCGATGGCCCCCCCTTCGAAAAGAGCTGGATTCGCCGTGGCTGTTGGCGGAGAGGCGGTGACGCTCGGGGCCGCAGTGCGGGCGTGGCTATCGGGCTGATAGACCGAAAGCCTTTCGGGGCAACGGGCCAGCCCTGACACGATTCAAGGGCTTTACCCGACTTTGATGGTCCGGACCTCGGCGGCCCGTTCATCGACGGGAATCGTGGGGAGTTCGCCCGGGCGTTTCACCGGCAGGTCGCGCAGATAGTCCATGATCGCCTGCCACTCCTTGATCTCGCGAACCGCACTCTGATTCCTGACGGTCGCCACACTGGCTCCATCGACGGCCCCTCGCGGCGGCAGCAGATCGGGCGTGCTGCCTCGAGGCATGTCGAGGGCTTCGGTCCGAGATTTCAGCGGCTGGCCGTCTTTCGCTTTCGGCACCAGCGTCAACTTGGCCTTCGTATATTTCGGAATCGCTACGATGAACAGACCGAGGTACAGCGGACAGGCCAGGCTGTAGAGTGTCTTGTCCTGACCCGTGATGTCAATTTTTCGGTAGCCGCGATCGAGATCGCCGACCTCAACGGCCGTTACTACGTCGAATGGCGGGCGGGTTTTGTCGTAGGTGTAACGCAGGCCCGATGCCCGCGGAAAATACTCGCCGGGATGCGCCGGGTTGTCGAGCAGGAAAAACTCCAGAATCGCCTTAAGCTCTGCACCCGTGAAGTAAGCGGTGACCAGCGCGCTGCCAGCCGTCGTATCCACAATGCCGTCTCCCAGCGGCGCCACGGCGAAGACGTCGTACACTGTCTGCACACCCGATCTGCCGCGGGTCAAGGGCGACCGCATCAGTCCGTTGGCCGTAAACCCGATGTCGGCTTTTGTCGCCTTGCGGAACGAGTCGGTTACAAGATTGGCCAGCAGGGTGCCCGCCGCGATATCCGTAAACGTATTCGGCAAGTCGCGGGGGGCCACTGCCAGCGGTTGGTCGATCCGGTAGCCCCGCGATGCAAACACGACTTCGGTGACGGTCGTCTTGATCTTTTCGATTTCGTTGGCGATGGCCTGGTCGCCCGCGATGGAATCGTCAATCGGGTACAGCTTGTACGATTCGACCCGCAACTGGTTGCCGTCGAGCGAGATCACCAGTTCTCCCAGGTTCTCGCCGTACTTCCCGGTCTGAACCACGGGCGACCGGCCATTGACGAGAATGGGCTGTTTCAGTTCCGTGTGGGTATGTCCGCCAATGACGATGTCAATTCCCGGCACAGCTTTCACGAGTTGCACGTCTTCGCCGTCGACAATTCGTCCATCCGGGCCCTGGGTCAATCCGCAGTGGCTCAGACAGATGACGACATCCACGCGCTCTTGCTCGCGGAGCAATTTCACCATCGCCTGGGCGGTTTCGATGGCGTCTGGAAACGTCACCGCACCGGCGCCCGCCGTATAAAATACCGCTTCTTTGCCGAGCAGTCCGAAGATGCCGAAGCGCAGGCCGCCGCGTTCAATCACCAGGTGCTGGCGAATCGTCCCCGCTTTGGCCAACCGTTGCAGTCCCGTCAGTTTGGCGTCGTTGGCCGAGAAGTCACTGTTCGAGGCGACCACCGCCGGAATCCGGCCTTGCTTGACCGCCACCTCAATCGATTTGGACAACCCGTCGGGGCCCAGGTCGAAATCGTGATTGCCCAGTGTGGTGGCGTCGTAGCCCATGCGCGATAACAACAGGAGTTCCGCACCCGTCTCGCGGATGGCGGCACCGAAGGCGGTTCCCATGCTGTAGTCGCCGCCATCCAGAATCAAAACCGGCCCCTGTTTCTGACGTGTCTCTTTTCGGGAGGCAATGAGAGCCGCCAGTCTGGCAAAACCGCCCCGCGTCTGATCGTCATGGAGCGTGAACGGCGAGTAATCGGCCGCCGGGCTCATCCCGAGCAGATTCGAGTGCAGGTCATTGGTGTGCAGGATGGTAAACGTCTTCTTGCCCTCCGCTGCGCTGGCAGTGTCTGCTGCGCTCGCGATTGTGGCCACACCAATCGCCGAGCCGATGAGAAACTCGCGGCGAGAAACCGAATCCTGTGTCATGAGTCATCATCCGGGAGTGAATGGCCATGGGAAAGACACGCGGATTTTACCGGTTCTCGATGGCTCGGAAAAGTGGTGACAAACCCTCGTGTGAAGTCCTCCCTCCGCAGCGTGATTGGATGTGCGAACCCGGAATGTCAGCGACCAACGATTGAGTAAGCGTGATCAGACGGTTCTGATTTTGGAAACGGGCTACGCAAGTGTTTACGGGATTCGACCGGGCAGTTGCGGTTTCCTTGGGGCCTGTCGCCGGGCGCGCGAATCAGTCGAGTCGTCTAGGTTTCCTGCGGTCGGTCTGGAGAACTGCCGCTTATCGAGACCTCAACACACGGGACCGCAGTACCCGACTGGCCTGGCCTACTCCCGACGTCGCGTTGTTCTTTATACTTTCGTGAGCATTGTGGTCGGTCGCAGGTCGATCCGTGAAAACTTGAGCGGTTCTGTATCCATCGTCTTTGGTTCGAAGCAGCTTGCAACATGGGATGGTTCAATCGTCTTCGCGAATCGATTTTTGATATCGGCATGAAGACGTCGGCGAAGTGGTTTGTGCTTTCGGCCGTGATTGGCGTCGTCGCCGGCCTGGGTGGCGTCGTTTTTCAGTTGGCCAGCCAGGCGGTGCTGCATTTCACGCTGGTGTCGGTGGCCCACTACGCGCCTCAGGAACCCGCCGGCGAGCACGCTCATTTCGAACATCAGACCGGGGAGCTTTCGCCGTGGTTGGTCGTGGCGGTGATGGCCGCCGGCGGACTTCTTTCTGGAATCATCGTCTACACGTTTGCCCCGGAGGCCGAGGGGCACGGTACCGACGCGGCGATCGAGGCGTTCCATCACAAGCGGGGATTCGTTCGCGCGCGGATTCCGCTGATCAAGATGGTGACGTCGGCCATCAGTATCGGCACCGGTGGTTCCGGGGGCCGGGAAGGTCCTATTGCGCAGATTGGCGCGGGCTTTGGCTCGCTGCTGGCCACGTACTTGAAATTGTCGGCACGTGATCGGCGCATCATGCTGGCGGCCGGGATGGGCGCCGGCGTGGGGGCCGTCTTTCGCGCACCACTGGCCGGGGCGCTGTTCGCCGCCGAAATTCTCTATAAAGACGCCGATCTGGAATCCGACGTGATCGTGCCGGCGGCGATTTCTTCGATCGTGGGCTACAGCGTCTTTTCCGCGTTTCTGCCGGCCGATGTCCGGTATCTGCCTTTGTTCGGAGACCAGGTCGAGCATGTGGTTTCTTCGTCGCTGGAACTCGTGCCCCTGTCAATCCTGGCGTTCATTCTGGTCGTCGTCGGGATCTTGTATATCAAGACCTTTTACGGCACGCGCGATTTGTTCAAGAAACTGCCGATCGTGCAGCACCTGCGGCCGATGATTGGTGCGGCACTGGCCGGTGTGTGTGGTATCGGTCTGTATTTCGCGTTAGGCAAAGACGAACGGGCCCTGGCTGTTCTCTCGACGGGTTATGGCGGCTTGCAGGGGGCAATGGAAGACACCGGTCGCATGGGGGTTGTGCTGCTGGTTTCGATTGCGCTCGTCAAGATCGTGACGACGTCGCTGACAATCAGTTCAGGCGGGTCAGGGGGCGTCTTTGGTCCGTCGATGGTCATCGGTGGTTGCGTCGGAGGAGCGGTGGGGCAGTGCTTTCACAACCTGTGGCCCGATTTGGTGCCGCACCCCGAGATCTATACCATCGTCGGCATGGCCGGTTTCTTTGCGGGCTGCGCCCATGCTCCGATTTCGACGATCATTATGGTCTCGGAGATGACGGGCGAATATAAGCTGCTGCTCCCCACAATGTGGGTTTCGACGCTCTGTTTTCTGCTGTGCCGACGCTGGACGTTGTATGAAAAGCAGGTTCCGTCGCGGCTCGAATCTCCAGCGCATCGGGGCGACTTTCTGGTCGATCTTCTGGAAGGGATCAAGATCTCGGATGTCCCGTTGAGACAGACTCCCACTGTCCCCGAGTCGATGTCGTTGCGGGAACTGCTGCAACTGCTGCCGGGGTCGCATCAGAACTATTTCCCGGTCGTCGACGCCAACGAGCGCCTGGTGGGCATTTTCTCGACCGATGACGTGCGGGCGTATCTCTATGATGAGGCGATCTGGCAATTGGCGGTCGCCGGGGACATCATGACGACGAAACTGGTCTGGGTGTCTCTGGAAGACGACCTGAACACGGCCATGCGGCGCTTTGTGGAACTGAACCTGGACGAACTCCCGGTTGTCGCCGCCGACGATTCGCGCCGGTTGTTGGGCATGCTCGGCCGCAAAGAAGCAATCGCCGTCTACAACCGCCGGTTGGCTGAGCGAAAACAAGCATCGCTGGAACAAGCCTGAGGGACCGGGCTCGACCAACCTCGCCCGCATTCCTGGAGAATGCAGCCACGCTTTGTCAGGCGAGCGCAACGTAGCCGCGTTCGCGTAGAACGCGGGGCCGGAGCGTGGACGGTGAACCGCGGATTCAAAAGCGACTCGACGTCTGGTTGAGTGAGTGCTGGTCGAATGGTAAACATCACCTCGGCGAAGGGCTATCTATCCACCGAGGGGCATAGTCGGCAGAACGGTTCAGAAAGGCGGGATCCACAGATTTGCACAGATTTCCGCAGATTAAAAAGGACGTCAGCGAGTGCCTGGATTCACATCGTAGCCGCGTTCGCGCAGAACGCGGGGGGCCGGAGCTTAGACGCAGAACCGCGGATTCAAAAGTGAATTGATGTGCGGTTGAGTGCGGGGTCGGGTGATCAAGACCAGATCGGCGGAGGGTTATCTGTCCACCAAGGGGGTAGTCAGAAGAACGGATCAGAAAAGGGGATCCACAGATTTTCGCAGATTGCCGCAGATTAAAAAGAAGGCAATGGCGAGACGCATTAGCAATGTCGCCGCGTTCGCGTAGACCGCGGGGGACCAGAGCGTTGGGGAAGAACCGCGGATGACACGGATTTCACGGATAAAGAAGTTACTGGGCAGGCCGATCTGGCGAATTGCATCGATACCCAGGAATAGAAGAAATCTGCGTTAATCTGTGCAAATCTGTGGACAACCCTTTTCGTTTTTCGTGGCCGTTCGTGTATTTGGTGGTT
Organism: Planctomycetota bacterium; assembly: GCA_018242565.1. Lineage (GTDB taxonomy): Bacteria > Planctomycetota > Planctomycetia > Planctomycetales > Planctomycetaceae > JACQFH01. The sequence continues at coordinate 10,386 of JAFEBR010000687.1, forward strand.
TCAAAAC
>JAFEBR010000688.1 GCA_018242565.1 Planctomycetota bacterium
AAGGATGAATTCTTCGCCGTGGGGGGCGGCGGGTTGGGCTACTATCGAACCCCCTCGCTGATCAGTCTGTGGTCGAGCGCGCCGTTTCTGCATAACAACGCGCTGGGGAAATTCACCGGAGACCCGTCGGTGGCCGGCCGGATGGAAGCCTTCAATGACGCCGTCGAAAAGCTGCTCTGGCCCGAAAAGCGGCTCAATCACGACTCGATCTGGCGCACCACGCGCGAGTGCCAGTTGCAGATTCAGGTGGCGGCGATTCCGGAACCGTTAAAGACCCTGCTGAAACCGCATATCGACGACGATGGCTACTTCCGCATCGGCTCGATTCCGGAAGGCACCCCCATCAACCTGTTGGCGAGTCTGGGCCCCGAGATGGGCATCGATGAAGTCGCCAAGCTGGTGATCAAGCTGAAACTGGCGTTGCTCGAAATCAAGGCTCGTGGCCTGGATGCCGCAGGCGCCCGGGAAGTCCTCCGCGAAAAAGTCGCCGGGGAACTGTTCAAAGCCAGCAACTGCCCGGACCTGGTGGAAGATCGCGGCCACTATTTCGGGACCGATCTGCCCGACGACGATAAGCGGGCCTTGATTGAATTTCTGAAAACCCTGTAGTCCCTGCACACCTGTGGTCGGAGGCTTGCCATGTCACTCCCCGCGACTCCTGTTACGGATCCCGCTGACTTTCTGCAGCTCACGTCGGACGAGCTCGACACGATCTTCCGCCAGGCCCCGGCCGGAGCGATTCCGCGCGGGGAAGGAGAGGGCACGGCGATTATCGCGCCGGGCACGGTCGTGTCCGATACGATCGCCCGGTTCATTCACATCTTCACCTGGAAGGGCAAGGTCTTCGAGCCGGATGTGATTGATCCCCAGCGAGCCACCCTGAAAAACAAGCTCTTGTTACTGGGCACCCAGGCCGTCGTGGCACAGGTGTATAAAGGGACGAGCTGGCTGGATGGCAAAGAGTGCATCATTCTGGATTATTCGCACACGTCGATCGTCGCCCAATGGATTCGCGACGAGATCCGTGAGGTGAGTCCCGGCGTGTACCTGGGGGTCGTGTATTGGGGCAAAGTTCCGTCGGAATCGCACAAGCTCATTCATTTCGCGTTGAAGTTCTAGGTCCCTGCGATCACGAGCGTGTGTCGCGTGGAAACTGCCTGATTGCGTGGAAACCCGGGAATATCATGCCGACAGATTCCAATGCCAGCCATCCGATTCCGGCCCCCGATACGGGATCCGCCGTATTGAATCTGCTGGCCCGCCTGTCGGTGAAGCTGATGCAGGTGGAACGGCGGTTCGACCCGTGGGTGCGTCCGGCGTTTGACGCCGTGCTGCGCGATCCGATCGCGCGGTGCGTCACCGCACTGATCAACGCTCGGCGACCGCGCGAGGGGTTGGCGCTGGGGGCCGAACAAATTCGACCGGATGAAGAAGAATCGCTGAATTCGATCATTTCCAGTTTCGAACAGCAGATGCGCAAGCTCTGGAAACCGGGTGGTTTCGAACGGGGGGGCAACACCAAGACGCATGGCATCGTGCGCGGAGAGTTCATCATCCATGACAATTTGCCCGCCGAGTTTCGCCAGGGTCTGTACGCCGAACCACGGACGTACCCGGCCTGGGTCCGCTTTTCGGGGCCGGGACCTTATGTGACCCCCGACATCGATGACGTTGGTTTCATGAGCATCAGCATCAAGTTGATGGGGGTGCCCGGACCGAAGTTGATGGATGACGAGAAATTCACCGTCGACCTGACCGGAGTTTCGACGCCCACCTTCGTCACCCCCGATACGCATGCGAACGCCCAGTTGCAGCAGGCCAGCCTGCGGAATGCGCAGATCTTCTATTTTTTGAATTTTCGGACTCCGCATCTGCTCGATCTGATCATGCAGGGGCTATGGACGAAAACACAATCGAGTCCGCTGGAAGCGCCGTATTTCAGTTGCGTGCCGTATCTGCTGGGCGAGGGCCAGGCCATGCAGTATTCGGTCTGGCCCAAATCGCCACGTCGGTCCCGCATTCCCCGTCTGCCATTACGACCACCCGACGATTACCTGCGTGACGCCATGGTCGCCACCCTGTCGCAAGAAGATGTGGAACTGGATTTCCGACTGCAGTTGCAGACCGATTCCCATCGGATGCCGATCGAAAACAACGCCGTGCTGTGGCCTGAACGGCTGTCGCCACGGGTATCGGTAGCGACGCTGCGAATTCCCCGGCAGACGTTCAACACGCCGGCGCAGATGGCCTTTGCCCGCCGGTTGTCGTTCAACCCGTGGCACACCATCCCGGCCCATCGACCGCTGGGAAACCAGAGTCGCGCGCGGCGGCAGATCTACGGCCAGCTTGCCAGGTTGCGACAGTCGATGAACAACGTCGTCCATTACGAACCGACCGGCGACGAAACTTTCGAATGAGCCCCGTATGACACCGCAGTCGGGTTTTATGATTCTGGCATCGATCGCTGGTCCGCGAGAAGCGGAGTTGCGGGCGCTGCTCGAATCCATGAACCAGGCACCCGGACAGGTGCATGCCGAGAATCCGCTGGTGCCGTTCACCCGTTTTCGACAGGTGCATTTTGCCCGCTTCGTGATTCTGGATGATCCGACACTGGCGGATGCGGTTGCCGGGGGTGGCCCGCGTCCCGGCTATCCGTTGTACCTGGCGTTTCTCGGCGATATCGACGGCGACGAAGCCTCGTTTCTGGATGAACTCGTCAGCGTCGCTGGTCCCGGTTTGCGGACGATTTTTGCCTGCTGTGAAGACTTCCCGCCCGAGGCCGACCTTCGGGATTGGTTGCAACGGCACCGGACCAGGGCCGTTGCCAGTTACGTCAATTGCCGGGGACGGACCGTGCAGCAAGTGCGCGAAGAGCAGATGTTGCGCGACGCGGTGGTCCGCCACATCACCGACAACAAGATCGCCTTTGCCGGGCTGGCTCCGCGAGCGGTCCATGCCCGGCTGCGCAAATTTGTCAAAGCCGAGATCGCCGTGGGACGCCTCACGCTGTCGCACCCGGAACCGACTCCGTTCGGTTGGGCCGTGCGAAATCTGCTGCATCTGGTGGGCCTGCCCCTCGGGCTGTTGATTCTGTCGCCGCTCTGGATCTGGACCGTGCCGATCGTGGCCTGGAGATTACGGCAGTTAGAGAAGACCGATCCGGATCCGCTGATCCGTGTTGATCGGCAGTACGCCCAAACGCTGGCGGCGGGCGAGGATCACGACGTGACGAATCAGTTCAGCGCCATCGGCACGGTGAAGCCGGGGTGGGTCCGACAGGTGACCGCGGTGGGCGTGCACCTGGTCATCGACTATGCGGCCCGTCACATTGCCCGACCAGGTCGCCTGGGCCGGATTCGCAGTATTCATTTTGCCCGGTGGGTTTTTCTCGACAATCGCCGGCGGTTGGCCTTCTTCAGCAATTACGATGGCAGCGTGGCTGCATACATGGATGACTTCATCAACAAGACGGGCTTTGGGTTGAACATGTCATTCAGCAATGGCGTGGGTTATCCACGGACGAACTGGCTGCTGTTCGCGGGCTGTGCCGACGAACGGAAGTTCGTGGAGTTTGAACGCCGTCGCACGTTGCCCACGCAGGTCTGGTATAAGGCCTATCCCGGACTGACTGCGGTGGACCTTGAGCGGAACACGCTCCTGCGGCACGGGCTCGATGCGGCTGATCTCGACGACGACCAGGCTCGTGAATGGGTGGCACTCTTATGAACGTCCCGCAGCCCAGTGTCGGTTCTTCCGGTGTCGATTTTGCCGACGTGCAGGGACTCGTTCGGTATGGATACAAGCACATGCCGCGGGCGGCGTATGTCCTCGTCCGCGTGCAGGATGCCACTGCGGCGCGGGCCTGGTTGCGGACGGCGCGCGTCACGAGTGCCGAGGCCATCCAGCCTCCGCCCAGCGAGGCTTTGCAGGTGGCGTTCACCGCTGACGGGCTCCACGCGCTGGGGGTGCCCTCTGCCGTCATCGACGGGTTTTCCGATGAATTCCGCGGCGGGATGGCGGAAACGAGCCGCGCCCGCCAATTGGGAGATCAAGGGCCCAATGCTCCCTCAGCCTGGCGCTGGGGTGGGACCGACGCCGAGACTCCCCATCTGGCTGTGTTGTTCTTTGCCGAGTCAGAACGATTCGAGTCCTTCCTGGCGGCGGCGAAAGGGCCCGGGTGGAGCGCGGCCTTCACTGAGGTCACGACCCTGGAGACCAACGGAGTCGGCACTTCGGAACCATTCGGGTTTGCCGATGGTGTCAGTCAGCCACAGCTCGATTGGGAACAGCAGCGCGACGTCACCTGGCCACAGTACCAGTACAGCA
>JAFEBR010000068.1 GCA_018242565.1 Planctomycetota bacterium
AAACGAGTGCTTTCTGCATCGCCGGATCGTCCTTCCCGACCCCTGCCGCCCGGAGGGCGTCCAGGAGGAAGGCAGTGTTCGATAAATCGGGACGATCCATTGACCGGCCGTAACCAGCCCCGCCGTATTTGATGTCGTCAACCTTGACGGCATTTTCATCCCCCCATTGAATCTGTTTGAGATAGTCTCGCGCCTGGCCGATCAGCTGATCGTAACGGCCGTCCTCGTTCGCCTCGCGAAAAGCCAGCAGGCTGATACTGGTCTCATAGTTGCCGAGATTGCCCGAAGACGCGTAGATCCCGCCGTCGGCCCGAATGAAGGTCGACAGGAACCTGAATGCCTTCTGTACCGCGGCGTCATCAGGCAGTACGCCTGACTGCAGCAAAGCGGCTGTGACCAATCCGGTAATTCCCGGTGACTCATTCGTGGTCCAGCTTCCGTCGTGCGATTGTGTCGTGAGCAAGAAGTCGACGGCGGCTTTGCGACTGCGATTGATTCCCTTTGAATCAGCTTCTGCGGCCGGCAGTCGCAGAACCGGAATGAGCAGGAGCATCGTGAGGGCAAGACTTCTCCCAGAAACGATTCGCGTTGAGATCCAAACGGTCCCGGCCGTTGACGAAGTCCGCATGATTTTGACTGCTCCAGGAGGTTGAACTTGTCCGAGGCGGCGAACTCGCAGATAGCGGGCGATCGATCCGCGCAGACTCCTGGCTCCCGACCAATGCGAATCCTATGCCGAGACGAGTGGGTGAGAAAATCGCGAGTTTCCTGCCTCAGCCCAGGTGCTTGCTGATTGGGACGATCAAGAAACGTCCACAGCTGGACATTTTCTGCATATCCGCAGGATTTCCGGTATCGTTCGACGAGGCTCGTGCCGACGAATCCGCTTAAACGTCAACAAACGTGGCGACACGCCATTCTCGGCGACATGGATGCAGGATTCCTCATGACGTACGACATCTGAATCGGGGCGGTTGCCGTACAGTAATCTCCGAAAGGGGCAAACACTGCGTAGGCCTTCGGTGGCCGAACAAAGGATCGGAGGCCGTGATGGCTTCCTTGCGCGTGGAGAAGCGTGTTCCCCCAGCGAAATCGCCATCGACCATGTCATGAAACGCGTCGTTCGCCACTGCGGCGGGCCGCAGAGAGCAGGAGAGCAGGAGAGCAGGAGAGAGGAGAGAGGAGAGAGGAGACAGGAGACAGGAGACAGGAGAACAGAAATGGTGCTCGTCGGAATGCTGTGTTCGAGAGGGCGACAATCTCGGCAAAGGCGTGAATCCGAGGACGGGCCGCTCACAGCCCGATCTGGGTTACCGCCGAGGGTGCTCATCAAGCACCTGCAGAGACAAACGACGGGGACCGGTCAAAGAGCCACGCGGGCGGAATCGCTGGAGTCGGTTGAATTCATGTGGGTGCAACGCCGGATCCAGACGCTGCAACCAGCCCCAGCGTCCTCGCCGACGGCTTCAGTCCGACAGCAGGCGTCCGCGCGCCCAGCGATCGCGCCGGCGGTGGAGGCCCAGTCGATTTCGAGGGGAGCGAGACAGATCCCTGATCAATTCCTGGCGCCGGACGCATTGGACGGACACAACGGGGCACCTCTCGGGCCCGTGCTTAACCAGGCCGGCACGCGCTGCAGCGATAAGCGATTTCTGCCCCTGTCGCTGGGGGATGATCTGCAGTTGCGCGTCTGGACCGGCCGGCAATTGGCTCGCGGCAAGACAGGCCGCATCCCGGCGACCATCAGGCCGATTCTTCAGCATCTGCGACTTGCTCGCCAGGGCGGGCGTGATCTTTTGCAGCATTTTGGACGGCAGTTCTTCGCGGTTGCCGGGGCGCCGACGACAGTCGATGGCGCCACCCGTCGGGTGAATCAGAACCGCGATCACGTTCCGTCGGTCACTCGACAGAAGGATCAAGACGTGATCAGTCGCACGAATTCGAGTGTGGAGCCACATCTCGGCGTAAAGGTCTGATCGCGTCCCCTCGTGCCTTCTCTCTCGCCTGCTGGTTGCCAACCTGCAGTGTTTCCACTGGTCTGCGCCGGCTGTTGCCGCGAGAATAATCCCCGCATGCCGCCTGATGTCTGCGTGATTTCCGAGTTTGCGCGCGAATCCCGCGAAGACACGTCGCAGCGGCGCAGGCGTATGTAAACGGGCCAACCCCGGCACAATTCCTGTGCGATGAATCCCCTTGAATGCCGAGTTTCGTCCACGCACGCTGAATCAGATATAGTTTAAAAGTGGTGTGTCCCCACGTTCACGTTTGTTCCTGACGTTCCTAGATCTTCCACAAGTCGCTTTGAAGTGACTGGCCCTCCCCAAACACCGAAAAGCGCCGAGGGCGTTCGAGTTTATTCGTTTTTTGGCCCGTTTCCGGAAATCGGGTATGCTTGTTTGAGGCCCA
>JAFEBR010000689.1 GCA_018242565.1 Planctomycetota bacterium
CGGAAGCGAACATTGTCCCCGCGACTCCGAGAATCACATCGCCCACGGCCAGTTCCTCGGCTGCCGGGGATTGCGGTTGAACCTCGGTAATCCGAATCTGCCGAGCGGAACTCATGACCAGTTTGTCCGCGAACATCCAACCCCGGGCACCCGTTGCGCCGAGATTCCAGTCGTGAGTCGCACTGCGGGGAATTGTTTCGCCTCGGGTGAAATCGGGGACGGTCGATTTTCGTTCTTGTCCGATAGCCGAGTGCAGGTGCAGACTCTGGAACAGCAGGCTGCAGCAGAGCAGGGTTACGTGCGTTTTCATGATGAGGGCTGAATGTGCGTCGATTCGGGCCAGAAGAATCGGGGTTGCCGATCGCCGCAATTGTGGCGAAGCGCGACCACGCTGACAATTGTATTTCGCCACCGGATTTAACACATTGTTCACGTCGCTGTCTGTGTGCCTCAGTGGTGTATGCCAGTTCGGCACACGGTGCTGGGAGGCTGGTTGGCGGTGTCGGCGACTTTCGTTTTCGTGTTGAGGCCCTGGCGCCCGGATTTCGTCAACGGCATACAGAAACAGCCCGACGGTCTGGCTCGCACGCAGAAGTCAAAAGTCGCGGGGGCAGAAGTCACTCGAGCGGAATCGCTGTCAGAATTGGCTAGAATGCAACCCGCGAGTTGTGTCACCTGTTTACCGGCGCATGGACCTGCGAAAGCGTGTGAGTGATGACCACGTTGAAAGAGATTGCAGACTTTGTCGAGCGGCACCCAGAAATCTGCGATGCCGGGCGACCGGCAACTGATGAACTCATCGCCAAAGCGGAGCGATACCTTGGCGTGCAATTTCCCGACGACTACCGAGCGTTTCTAAAGAAATGGGGAACCCTCGCCATCGGTCCGCTGGAGTTTTACGGGATCTGCACAGCGGATTTCGCGAGTTCATCCGTTCCCGATGCAATTTGGTACACGCAACGACAGCGGCAACGGCTGGGCCTTCCCCGAGAACTGATCATTCTCGCTGATAACCAAGGTGTGGAGTATTTCTGTTTCGATACAAGTTTGAACGACAGATCCCGCATTGTCGTTTGGGATGCAAATTCACGAACGATTCGAGCCATCAAAGCCGAGTCGCTGTTTGAGTTCGTTCTGAATGAGTCGGCTGATTTCGTCGAGCCTTAACACAAACCCGGGCACCTGCTGTCCACACTTTGATGGAATCATTCTCTGGCCGCGAAAATGGGTAACTCATGATTCGATTGATCGACTGCACACGAGCAAGTGTCTTGAGCAATTCTTAAGTCGCCGGAACGCGGGCGGTAAGAAAGCACAGTCAGGGAGTGCGCGAAACGAGACGGCGACGGTTCGGCTGTCGGCTCTGCTCCATCGTTAAGAACCTAAAAGCACGGCCATGTCGAAAATCACGTTGGAAAGCAGAGCCCGCCGCGGTGTGGTCCGGCCTGACGGGTTTGACGATCGCCCACGGTAATCCAGCGCTGTTGTCCCGAACCCAACGCCGGCCTGGGTGCGCGCCGTGCCGTTGCCTCAACAGAGAATGTCCGGCAAGTTTTTATCGAAACGGACCACGAATCCCTGTCCGGCTGCCCGCTCATTCGCCAGCCAAGGCCACGAACAGGCGTGCCGCGTGCGACACGAAGACAGGGGCCCGATTCAGCTTCCGCAAAGGCGTCGTTTAATCTGTGTCCCCGACTTACGTTGTTTTACAGACGCATCTCCGATGCTGTGAATCGGCCGCCAGGGTGAACAGCGTTACCATTGTCGACTATCCCTGTCCGCCAATTTCCAGTTGAAACGGATCGTCGATATTCAGGTGGTCGAACAGATCGCTGTCGGGGCCGCTCGAGGCATGTGCATTCTTCGCCTGGTCAAACATTCTTTTTGCTCCGTCCAGATTGAGCATTCGATTTGCAATCATGCCGCACTGGATAAATCCAATCCAGCGGTGCAGCTTCGTGATGGGCCACGTATCCGCATGTGCCTCGATCTGGTTGCACATCCACAGCAGGTGTTTTGAGCCAATCACTTTCGGAAGAGCTGTATCGGAAGCCTGAGAATTCTGAATCATGTCGCGGCACTGGATTGCCATCGCCGTGATGAGACCGATCGTCGCCATGGTTTGTGACCTTTCGAATACTTGCGTGCCCTTACGGTGCACGCCTACCACGCCAAAGAGCGCAAGCGGGGCTCTCTCGCCCCCTACATCTCGCTCGCTCCCTTCGCGGTGAAAGCACGTAACTGCTGACGGAGAAATAGACGCCCTTACCACTGCGGACACGACTCAACGACCCCGACCTGCTGGATGCAAGCGTTGAGTTCAGTTCAGTCGCGGGCATTCCGCAGCGAGATCCCGGCGGGATAACGGGCTGACAGCATCAGCACGTGTTCGTTGGTTGCCGAATTTGCGGTGTTCGATTCGATCGAATCGATGCCCATGGCGATTTATTTTTCAGTCAGACCGGTTCGCCGAAATCGTCGGCTTCCGAACGCGCGTCTGGATCTTCGCCGTGAACCCTGCGTGCAATCAATGAGTTCTTCGCATTCATGAACGAGGTAAGGCGCACGCTCCTGTAGAGTATGGGAAACACCGGCAAAATGCCAACAGAATCCTGGAGTTTTCGAGCGAATCGCCGGAAAGGTATTTTTTACCCGCCCTCAAAAACGTCAGACCGGCTGCAAAAGCGGGAAGCTGAGCCACCCACGCTTGAGTGACTTGTGGCCGATTCAGGAACACCAGGAACTGGGGGAAGTCCCACGAACAGCTGGTCGTTTCGGCTCGTGTTGGGTTGAGTAAGCCCTGAACAGCGGCGCGATAGACTGGGCCCTGCCAATTTCACGAAGGGGGCATCCAATCAAGGGAACCATCGTGCACGCTGGTTGCAATGACCGAAGGCGGCCATCGACTTTCGGTGACGGGCTCAAGACAGGATTGGTCGATTCTGACCGCTGTTGTGGCTTCGGCCCCCCGTGGCACGGCCATCTGCGACTGCGACCGGCGATTTAGGCCGGCTGTTGCCATGGCGGTGCGGTTCCCGGGCTGAAGATGACTTGGCTGTGGTTGAGTCCGGGCATGCCGCCTGGCTTTTGGGCTGCTTTCGTCAGCGACTCGGGTTTTCCTGCAGCGCGGCGGAATTCGCGCCGAAAATCGAGCATGGGCTTGAACCAGCCCTCTCCGCCAGCGGACAACGGCTCGAGAATCGGCGCCAGTTCACGCCCTGGTGCACCGGAGACAAGATGACCGTTCGGTTTCCGTCAGTCTCAACGGGACGCTACGTGGTAACGGATCTTCAAAGTCTGGCGCTGGATGAAACGGTTCATTCCGCCGCCGTCTGGGAGAACTCGACGTTCCAGCACGTGACCCGGTTGGAGTCATCACAGGTCTGTTCGGTTCAATTCTCACCCGGGGGATGCTCCGCAGCAGCGTGACGAATGAATCCGCCTTGCCAACAGCAGCGCGACTCCCACCGCCAGCAGCAGCCACGAGCGCGGTTCGGGAACGACCGCCGAGGGTGAAGCAAAGTTGTAGCCGCTTTCCCCGACGGTGTTGGCACCCGGCGTGACGGCATCGAGGTAGAAATGGGCCGTGTTTTGGTAATTAGAGACGGCGCTGCGGTAGGCCGATGAGCCAGAGACATAGGCCCCCACTGAGAGTGTTCCCGTGTAAATCAGGTGTTGCGAGACACTCGAGATCTGACCCGACAGGAAGGCGGTGAGAATCGTACCCTGCTGGGTGTCGGTCGCGGTCCAGGTTGTGTACGAATCGTAGTTTCCGAAGTTGTCGCTCAGCCTCACGCTGGCCACCACGTCGGCCGAGAATGTGCCTCCAACTTCGAAGCCGGGAACGGTGTGCAAGCCGTCAACATTCATCGTTAACTTGTAAGTGAATTTCGTTCCCACCCCGCCAGAGAGGGGAACGAATTCCGTGAAAGAGGCCGAACTGCTGCCCGTGATGTACCCTTGGCCGTAGGCGGAGGGAAAACTGGCTGTTCCCATGGCTCTCAAGGTTCCAATGGCCGCTTTGCTCGAGGCGGTCGCCTTGGCTCCGTTCGTGAACGACATCGTCGAATCGGCCGTCAGGACCGAGGCCGTGCCTGCGAGATCGTCGGAGAAATTGTCGGAATCGTAACCGACCTCTCGCGGAGGACCATCAAAATAGCCATGGGCATCCGAGTTGACGAGGATCTGTCCGGCACGTGCCGCCGGGGCGGAACCCGCACAGACCAGGGTGAGCGCCGAACAGACCAGGCCCAGGAAACCAAGCCTGTCGCGAGTGCGATGGAATTGTCGATTCATGTCGTGGGTTCCGCGAGTTAGCGAAGACAAAGGAGGTCACGCACTCTCTTTGGCGCAAAAAACGCTTCAACCCCCTCACGCCCGCCGAAACGAGTGGTTCGCATGGGGCAAACTGTGTACAAGCAGACACCGGTCGGGGTGCTGGCTAACCTTCGCGGGCTGGATGGTGGGGCACCCACCCTATGGTGACTTGTGAATGGCTTCTGAACGTCAGGAACTGGGGAAGTCTCACGAACAGCCGGTCGTTTCGGCCCGTGTTGGGGGAGTGGAGGTTCGGAATCGCGGGCCGAAAACTGCCATCGAATTTCGATGACTGGCGAGAAACAGGATTTGTCGATTCTGGCCGCTGTTCTGGCTGGTGCCGCCCGTTGGTGTGGCCAACGGCGACTTAGGCCGGCGGTTGCCGGGGAGGCACGGATTCGGGGTTGAAGATGTCCTGGCTGCGGTTTAGTCCGGTCATACGAGGCTCACCGCCTGGACGAGGCCAGCATGGGTGGGGCCCTCCCTCCAGATCATGGCCCTGCTGCTGCCGGCCCCGGATCTTCAGGAAGCGATCCAGTTTTTGCCCGCCGTCGTGGCACGGGACGATCGGATCTGTGAGCGGCCGTTGCGGGCGATCGTGAAAGTGGGGGATTGGGGAAAGCCACGGGCAGTTTGGTATGGCCACGGTTCAATCAGTTCTGGGAATTTGATGCGGACCTTGAGTCGAATTCTCTGGGGGGACGGAGGTGCCGAAACGATGCGTCAGCACAATCGCCGTTTCGTCCGCTCGCAGTCGCCTGGGGCCGTTCAGTTCGACTGGTTGTGTCGCCGACGGTTGAAATGGGAGATGCAGCTCGGCACAGGGATCGTAAAAAAATTGTCCGGGGTCAGAATTTCAGCCTAAGATCTGCTGTCATCGTGCGTCTCATATTTGGGTTTTGGCAGCAGAGTTCGACTGGGACGTCGTCATGGCATACCATGGGCTATCCGCAGACGAGGTCACGAAGAATAAGACGCTCCAGAAAGGCAGTCGTTCATGAATGGGCTGGCACTCGTCGTCATGTCGATCCACAAAACGCGGGATGCGGCGGTCCAACTGTTGACGGCACTGCGGCGTCGAAGTATGCCCCCTCGTCACAGTGTCCTGCTCGCTGCCGTTCCCTGCCTGCTCGCCGGACAGGTGTTTACTGCGGTTGAGGCCGGGGCCGAAGAACCTGAAACGCTCTCTGCCCCCGTTCTCGTGGCATGCGAACAGACGGCACCCAACCCGTTGAGTGCGGACGAAACGCCAAAACCAGAAGAGATCGAAGAAGCGAAACAGCTGTTCCGAAATTCCCGTGACAATTCGGCGGCACGGGCGAAAGCCGCCCGAGTGCTCTATCCGCTGATCAAACCGGGCACGCCGCGATCGGACGTTCTGAATTACCTGGGCGCGCCCGACCCGTTTCCGAAACGGGAATCGTATTCACGGTTTCTCAACTATGTGATTGGCGATGACAAGCGGATTGAGATCGAGTTCGATCGGAATCAGGAGAAGGTCGCGCGGAAGCAGGAAATCGGTCTGGGAATCGATCCGCCACGACTCCCCACGCCTCCCATTCCCGACAAGCTGCAAGCGTACGTGACCGATTACGTCGTCGATGCGAAAAACAAAGCGGATCGCACTGTCCTTCGCGCCGGCTTTATTCCCGACAAATCCCAAATCGTCTGGGGCGAACCGCTGGCATTGGCCATGACGGTTGCCAACATTGGCGACGCCGACTTTGAATTCATGTTCGGCGGCGACTATCGAGGCACGGGTCGGCACGACCGGATCAAAATCACGATCACCGATGCCGATGGCAACGAGTTACCAGATCCGCACGCCAACGCCCCGGATTTTGGAGGCATCCTCTGGCGCGAGATCATCACTCCGGGGGGCCTGAACTTTACTCACACGCTGGATCTGGCAAAATTCCGAATCATCACCGGGCCAGGCTCGTACACGGTCAATTGCCGTTTTGCGTTCGGTGAGCCGCACACACCCGCAGGCGATCAGGCGGAAGTGGTCATCAAGTCGAGCTTCCCCTTCACGATTCTGGCACGCACGCCAGAACGAGTGGCCGCGGTCCTTGATGAACTGCATTTGCAGGTTGCCGCGGCTGCGGACGATCACCTTCCGGAAGCCATTGCCGCGCTCGCTCGTTTCGGAAAAGACGACGCGATTCATCGACTCAATGTGTATACGAGGACCGGTACGACGGCCCAGCGGATAGCCGCCTTTGGGGCCTTGCCGCTTGTGCCGGGTGAGGCGGCTGTGAGCATTGCCCTGGCGGGTCTGTCGGATGCCGATCCGACGATTCGCATGGCGGCCTATTCCTCTTTGGGACGCATGCCAGAGCGCCGCAGCATGGACGCGTTGCTGGATGCTGTGACGCGCGAAACGTCGCCTGTGCGTGAAGCGGTGCTTGTGGCTCTGGGCACTTCGAAGTCCAGCCGCGCCCTGCCGGTACTCTCACGCACGCTCGAAGAAGGCCCGGCGGAGTTTCGCTTCGCCGCCATTTCGGCTCTCGTCCAATTCGGCGGTCCGGACGCGATCGCCTCCCTCCGGCCCCATACAAACTCTCAGGACTGGGCCTTCCGATATCAGGTTGTCAATGCCCTGGTTACGGATCTTCACAGTCCGTTGAACCCGGAATGGCTGCTGCCGATCATGATGTGCCGTCGTCACAACAACCGCGAATGGCTGGATTCACTGAGCCTCGTTCGCATCCGGAGTGAAGACAAGGCCGTGCCGGTCCTCCTGAGTTGCGTGGACTACGACGTGCCGTGGAGCCATAGAAACTTCTGGATTCTCCACCATGTGAAATATGCGAAAGGCGCTCCCGAATTCGACTACCTCTACGACCCGAACAGCCCGGGAACGCCAGAACAACACGAAAAGAACCGTCAGACTTTAGAAGCGTTGCGCCCCTTGGCCGGCCCCATTCCCGAGCCCACGGACTGGCCCGCGCGGCCGGTTCCGTCGCTTAAAACGAGCCCACAGATCGACTTCACCACGACTCTGACTGCTGAACGTGGTGCCGGTGAAACGCTGGCCACGGTCCGATGCGGGTTCTTTGAGGAGACGTGGAATCGGCGCGGCGGAAGCGTTTCGTTTAAGCCGTCTGAGGCATTCCAGGCGACCTACCAGGTGGCAGAGGACGTACGGGCCATCCTGGCTTCGCCGGAACGGGCGCAGAAATCCGGCCTGACAGAATTGCAGTTGCAAGAACTCCGCAAGTTGCAGATTCCCCCGCAGATCCCGGTCATCCAGGAAGGGCTGAGTCTGCTTTACATCTGGTGGCAGGAATCTCCTGAGGGGCCGATACGGCAGCGGGCCCAAGTCTATCTTTGCGAACGTGTCCGCGCGGACGTTCAGCAGCATCATGCCGATCATGTGGCCTTTGCCTCTGCCGCCCGGAAGATCATGGGATCGGTTGAGAGTTCGACGTCGAAGTAAATGAATGTGCGACAAGTGTCGGTGCCAGGAACGCGTGGGCCGCCACGAACTCGTCCGCTACGAGATCGCCGTTTCGGGCGGGTTCTTCCCGCATGACGACCGACGATGTGTCGATCACGTTGCACCTCACTGGCATTGAATCCCTGGCCGCGAACTTGGCCGAGAAACAGGAGAGCGTCGCCTGATCAAGCCCATCCGCATTCATCCGCGCCCGCATTCAAATAGTCCAGTTGAATCTGGCGCAACACATTCAACCCGGTATCAGTGGTGAGCGCATTCGCCGACCACAATGGCAAGCCAGTGTCCACCCCGCGCCGGTTCAATTCCGTGCCGGTTGCGCCATCCAGCAAGAGAAGTTCGCCATTCATCATTTTCCAATTCCCGTTCACCGAAGGATTGCCTTGAAGGCAGTCGTTCTCATTGTCGGCTGTCCTTCCGGTTAGATAGTCCTTCCTGTCGAAGCCGGTGCGGAGGAATAGTGTGCTTTCGTGAATCGGGACTCATTTGATCCGGATGAGCTCCGGGGCGTCCGTCCATTGAATCATGGGTGTTGCTTCATTGTGTCGAGCAGGGCTTCGGCAAATGCCTTGCCCATCTGCGCGAAGATCTTTGCGCTGCCAAAATAGTGGTACCCGCCATTCGAAGCGCCTTTGAGGGCCTCCCTGTCTTTGGGCGAAAGGATTTCCTCCAAGGCGAGGTCGAGCTTCTCGTGGTCGGCTTTCGTGATACCCTCAATTCGCGCATCGATCGCGGCATAATGTTCTGGGGAGTCAAGGTCATATTGATCATTGGCATAGACCGCCAAGACGTTCTTCCCCTTCTTCAAATATTTGATCTCTTCTTTTCCGAGAACGATCGAGCGGTAATACGGATTATCCATCCACCAGACGTAGGTGTGAATCTTTTGGCCGTTCAAATAAACGTGGAATCCTTGTCTCGCTAAAATCGCGATACGATACGAATCGCAGTTGAGGTCTTCGACCTCAAAAGTTGTGCGCATCAACAGGAATTCGCCGTCGCCCCATTTGGCAGGGAATTTGTCCAAGGTGATTCCGCTGTGTTTCCAGACGCCCTTTCCGATGGGGGCCTTGCCTTCCGTCCATTGGCGGTCATCGAAGTCCGGCAT
This sequence comes from Planctomycetota bacterium, assembly GCA_018242565.1. Classification (GTDB taxonomy): domain Bacteria; phylum Planctomycetota; class Planctomycetia; order Planctomycetales; family Planctomycetaceae; genus JACQFH01. Next base: position 8,886 of record JAFEBR010000689.1, read on the forward strand.
GTACCAGTTCTTCATCCCGGCTGGCAGCGTGATGTCACGGAATCGCCTGGCGTCATATTTCTCCAGCTTGTCCTTCTTCTCCGTGGGATCAATCGTCATGAAACGCCAGATCCGTTCCTCTGGCAGCGGTTTGCCAATGGGCTTCCAGTATTTCTCCCATTTCCATTCCCTGTCGACCGTGCCATCTGCTTTCAATGTGTGCGCCGTATTGACGAGATTGTTATACTCGCCCTGCTTGGGCATTGCGGCGGCGATGGCATGATCCCAGAAGGGGGCGGTATCCACAGCAACCACATTGCCCTTGAACTCGGGCATGTCGGCCGGTGCGGCCATGGCTTTGCGGAAATTCACATTTTTCTCACCGTCGACACCCAGCACGCCGATCACGAATGGCATCTTCGGGGCCGAAAGATCTCTGCGCACGTCCCGGATGAAGTGTGCCAGCAGGCGCGAGTATTCGTCGTATTTTCCAGGTTGGTCGGGGCCGGGATAGGTAGTCCCATCGACCAGGTCGTTGAAACCCTGAAGCCAGACAAAACCGGCCAGCTCATAGCCAGCCTGCTCGTCATATTCCGGACAGACCCGCTGGGGATCTGCCAGCACCTTTTTCACATGTTCGATCATCATTCGGTAAAACACACCCGAGGCGGCATTCTTATCATCCTGCCATTTCTTCCGGTCCTCGGCTTTGGGAATCCCGTGGGCCCCCTGGGGATGCTTGTCCCAGAGTTCCTGAATCTCCCTGGGCAGCTTGTATTGCCCGGCACTGGGCGGACGGAATTCGGTGTTGAGTGACCTGCCGCCCCA
>JAFEBR010000690.1 GCA_018242565.1 Planctomycetota bacterium
AGCACGGCTCGTTCCTCGTCGCTCAATTCGATAGCAATCGCACGCCGCATAATGTTGATTCTCCCTGATTTAAAGGTCGAATCACTCAGGGCGCAAATACTGTGCCGAACTTTCAGGACATTACATTAGCGCCTCCGGTCGCGTTACGACCGCTTACCGACACCCGAATGAAATAGGGCCATTATCGAATAGTTACACCCGCACTTGCCCCAGGCCAGTAACTCGGAATCAATTCTTTTCTTTAGAACGATCCGCCGCGCCGAATCCTGTCGATCTCAGGAAGTCGATTAATCGGTCCAGGTCTACTTGATCGATGCCACTAGCCTTTTCTCCCGCGCGGTAACGGCGCCGCTTCACGCCAGTCTCCTCAATAACGCAGCCTGGAGCTACGTTAAGTGACTCAAAAGAAAACTCTGTCGATGGAATTGCTCCGAGAGGCTCACAGCTAGTCACGTCAAGCTCATAATCGACAGCTAGTAGATCTGAATCTGGATCGTAGCGTTGGCATTTGCATCGTTTCAGAATCCAATTCCCAGAACTTTGCTTTTGCCATTCATACGTCCCTTTCCGCCGGAATCCCTTGGTTCCTTTCTTTGGATCCGACCAGTATTCGATTACATTACCGCCTTGCGCCATTGAGCAGACGATGGTCAGGACATCTGTGTCATAGTGACGTTCCACGACGATCCGATTGTCGCCCTCTTCACGCACGACAAATTTCGAAAGATGCTGTGTTCTTTTGGTGTTCTCTGGATCGAACAGTTCTTGCCACGGGACGATGCGTTCAAAGGAGTACCATGCTTGCGAAGGCTTGAGCTGCAATTCTTCCCGGTACCGGCCCTTTCCATTATTTATAATGTCCACGAACCGAAGGTCTGGCCAATAGCAAACAACTTGTTGTGAAGTTTCAATCATCCGAAGGGGGTGGGGGACGAGCTTCTCCCGAGCAGCACCGTCGTTTCCGTCGCGGACGACGACCTCGTGTGTCACCCCCTCCCAGCGTGTATTTTCCCCGCTCCATAGTACCGTTACTACAGCTCCATACCGAGACACTCGGTCAATGACTGATACCGACGAGCGACCAGATGGAAGCGATGAATAGTTGGTCGCGTGTATGTTTTGCAGCGAAACCAACAAAGCGGCATCGCCTTCGACCGGCGGGCCCGCCACCCCTGCCGGTCCATGGTAAATGGCTAATAGAAATGCGATCGGAACAATAAGTGGCATGCGTGTCATGTGGCTCCCTTTGGCCTCCGTCATCGCTATTACGGACATGTGTCAGTACAGGAATCTGGATTGGTGTTTGTACTACATGTGTTGGTGCGGATACACATCGAGGTCGCCATGTCGTAGTTACAAAAGCATTGGTCCCAACACTTGTGAGATCCAGATTCATCGCAGGACTCGCCATTCACTCCCTGGTTGCAAATTTTATTGTTCCCAGCATAGTTTTGACTATCTTTCTGCGTGTTGCACATCATTTGGCCAAAGTCTTTGCAAGCAACTTGCGCCCCCCCAACATGGCAGAGCGAATTGTTGCCGCAGCACATATTCGGAAAATGCTGCCCGCCAATAATCCCCCAGAGTTCGCGATGGGCTAGAGTCCTTGGTTTCGCATGACTGGATTGTACAATAATCGTAATGACCGCGATTGAAAACAAAACAGCCGAGACGGCCTTGCGCATAACAAGTCTCCTGGGACGTGGTGAAGAAAGCGTTAATTCGTCATGACATTTCAAGCTCGACGAATGATCAAAGCAAATGAATCAGTTATTCGTCGGGCAGATTCTGTTTCCTCATTGCATTGATGCTCTCTTCGCGGCAAAAGGAAAATGCGAGAGAAGTCTAAGTGGAGACCTGGAAGTGCTAAGTAAGCATTCCGCCTGGACCGAGATTGATTCAATCAATTATGCAAACGCGTAATTTGCGCACCGGCACAATGCGCTGAAGTTCGCAGCTGCTTCGAAGATAAGCCAAATTAAAATGAGAGTGGCCGTACGCCGAGAGTTAATCAAGAGCGCGACTTATCGAGCGATAATGAGTATGCGCGAGTGGTCATCGTTTTGTCAATTACGCAATGACGGAAAATTAAAAAAAAAATGGAAATTTGCAGAAACGAGCGATGCATCAATGCCCCCACATTTTGGGAAAGGGATACACGCTGCCGTGCTAATGGGACGCGGTTGCGTTAGTTGTCGCGAAGCAGTAAATGGATCATAAGTGCCGGTGGGGCGGTAAGTTACGCGATGTGAGTGATTCATTCTATGTGATTTGTGTATGCTCGTGAATATGGATTCTCCGGCGTGACGGTGGCCATAGGTGTTTCGTTTTTGCTTGTGTCGAAGGTTTTCGACGTTCTTCTACGGTTTTCAAGATCGGTGCGGGTATGCTGCAACCCGACGATGAGTTGTGTCAACCCTTCAAGAAAATTCGGGCGCTTTGCCGTTTACCCACACAGCCTGAATAGATGCCGAACCGTTGTCGGAATGAATATCCGTCGTGGCTTTTTTCGTATGCCAGATCCACAGCGATTCGATAATCTTTGATCGCCGGAGGGAGTCGATACGCGGGCATTTGTTTCAGACTCTTGAGCAGCATGCCAGTCGCCGACGCAATTGTCGAAGCCTTTACGTCGATTCCCCTCACTGCTTTCGTAACGTCATGATTGCCGCCAGTTTCCCGGTCAGCGTGTCGCCCTCAAGTCTTTCTCTGCCTTCGAGAGAACGCCCCATCTCGTCCTCTATGTGGAAGCTGAACCGTCAGGCGTGCCAAGTGGGTCAAGCAGAAAATCGGTTCCCCCCTTCGGGTCTCCCCCAATTTTCAGTTTGACCGGACGCTGCGCTCACGCCTCTAGCCGGTTCGGTCGCTTTTTCCACAAGGACTCGCAATGAAGCGTTCCTGAACAAAAGGAGAAAGATCATGAGCGACAACGTATCCACACTGGCCGGCAACGGCACCAACAAGCCCTCACACATCGCCTACCAGGTGAGGGACGGCAAAGACAAAGGCTTCTGGACAAGAATCGGCGTCGCCTGGACGTCGCGAGACGAAAAGGGCCTGGTCATCCAGCTAAACGCCATTCCGCTCGACGGCAAGATCGTGCTGCGTCTGCCTGATCCCAAGGACAACGCTTAATTCACGAATCAAACGGACGGAGCTTCGGCTCCGTCCCAACCCTCAGAAAGGACTCTGACCATGACACCGTTCAATCACCACGCCATCAACAGCACTTGCGACCTCATCGCCGCCATCGACCGTTACGCCGAAGCGGGCATCGACCCGGCCTTTGACTCCGACATGGAGGAACTGGAACGCCAGTTCGCCGAACTCTGCTTTCGTAATCCGAACTGATGGAGGCACCCATGACCAACATCACCTTTATCGCTAAAGCGTACCATCGCAACGGCATCTGCGGCGCACCATTCCACGCCATCGTCTTCGATGACGACGGCACCGAAGGCAGCCGCAAACTCGGCATCGTCTTCGACCAGGAAGCCCACTGCGCCGTACTCGATATCACGAAACTCGCTCACGGCGATATCGCCTTCGGCTCGAATTCCTGGCGGGGTGACACCTACGAGCCCTCGCTGCGAGCCGTCATCCGGCAAGCCGATCCCGATGAAAACTCCCACGAGTTCGACATGCACGAGTTGCTTGCCAAACGAAGGCAAGTGGCCGTCATCTGGTCGATCGAGGATGTGCAATCCGTCCGCCCCGACCTCACCGACGATCAATCGTGGGAAGTGCTGAAGGAATGTGAGCGGCGCCATGACGCTAACTGGGAAATCACCTGGATCACGATCGAGATCATCGCCGGTGAATTGTTCCCTGAACCTTCAACAGAGAAGGAGTAACGTCATGGGCGATCGCGCATGCGTCATATTCTTCGACGCCACTCATGTTTCACCGACCGTCTATCTGCACTGGCATGGCGACAGCGTGCCGGCGTGGCTGGACGAACTCAAAACCCGGATGACCGGACGCTACAGCGACGCCCAATACGCGGCCGCACGGTTCGTCGGGCTTTGCCACGAGCGGATTAGCGGCAATCTCAGCCTCGGGATTTGGTCGAATGTCCTGACACTTAAGGAGCTACGCGACCCGATCCGGATGGGTGACGAAAGTCCTGGAAACGCCGGAGTGGTGGTCGTCGATACCAGCGACTTCACCTGGAAGGCTTACGCCGGATATCTCGAAGCCAACGACGGGAGGCGGTCATGACCCAGAGCAATCAACAACGGGCCGACCGCGCCGAGAAGGCAATCCACGCCTTTGCGGATGACGACGACTTCACCAACCTCGTCGATTTCCTGGCCGATGCCATGCACTTCTGCGACGCGACTGGGCAGGATTTCCACATCGCCTTGGCCCAGGCCTGCCGCCACTACATCCACGAACTTAACGACGAACAACATGATGAAAGGAGAATGATCCCATGACTGCCACACAAACCACCACCGCCAATCCGTTCTACGCCGCCCGCATCGGCCGCAAGGCCGAACAGCCCGAGCCGTACCTCGACCAGCCGGTCTACGCGAAGCTGCCGCGGGTACCGCGTAACGCGAGCCCGGTGCCGCACCTGACCTCGCTGTATCATTTCAGCCGGGCGGGCGAGTACGGCGACCGCAGCTATCCCGGCAACTGCGGCGGCAATCTGATCAAGGATCTATTGCGATTTTACGGTGCGAAATCGTGTTACGATCCGATGACCGGCAGCGGCACCTGCCGCGACGTGTGCAGAGAACTCGGCATCTATTGCTGGTCGAGTGACCTCCGCGAGGGGATGGATGCCTGCGATGCAACCAGGACGCCGCCCGACTGTTTTGATTTTTGCTGGATACATCCTCCGTACTGGCGGCAAAAGATCTATTCCGGCAATCCGCTCGACCTCTCCCAGGCACCGAGCGTCCCAGCCTTCCTCGATCGATATAAATTGCTCCTCGCGAATTGCGCCGCGGCACTTGCCCCAGGCGGCACGTTGGCCGTGCTCATGGGCGATTACAATGACCGCGAGGCGGGCTTCGTCCCGCTGGTCTACCACACAAAACGGCTGGCGTTCGAACTCGGCCTGAAACAGAACGGCACCGACATCATCCGGTTTAGCCACGGTGCGTCGTCGAGCAAGAAAATCTACCGCTCGTCCTTCATCCCCGGCCTGCACGATGTGTGCATGCTGTTTGCGAAATCGTGAGGGGCATATCCCTATGACGAACAACAAGGAGTCGTCGCAATGAGCGGCGACGCCCTCGACGATATGCTGGACAGCCAATTCCACGGATGTGCCTGGGCTGCCTTTATCGAGCAAGCCGCCCTTAAAGGCGGCCCGCCCGTAACCCGACGCAGACCAGTTTCAGGCTTTCGTCTGCGGAGAACGGCTTTTGGTACCGTCCTGTCTTGTCTGAGTTCTCCCATTATCCGCTGTTGTCCGCCCCTTGGCCTGAGCTGGCAAGCTGAACCAGCAGCCAGACCGATCAAGCTGCCAAGGCCGCTTTCCGCAAGCGGAAGCCTTCGGCCTTTCGCTTGACCGTGCCGGCACCAGCCGGTTCGGACGCATGCCTACAGGCCGCGTGGGGCGGCCCATCAACCGAAAGGAGAATCCACAATGACCCAATCTTCCGCATTGAAGTTCAACCTGCTCATTATCGAAGCCAACCGCTTGGGACGCCGCATGAAGCTACTCGACGAGGCCACAGCAGACATGTCCGAACCGCCATACATTGACGAATGCTTTGAAGGGTTCGCCGCCCTGTCCAGAGACCTTTGGGGCATCGGGACGGTGCTCAGCATCATCCGCGAGACTCCCAACGCGTACATTAATCAAGAAGCCCTGGAGGCATTGCGGTCGTCGGTCGAATTTGCGGCCAACATTGACGAACAGGAATGGGCAAAGCAACTGCTCAAGGCGGATTCTTTGCACAATACGCTTTAGGCACTTCTTTACGGCCAAAGGGCTGGCGTTCGCTCCAGCCCTTCTTTCTGCGGCGGGCCAGCCAAAAGTCCACAAGAGCCGCACGTCAATAGGTAAGTGAACCTTTGAGACCTTACACGGTACGGTTTGGCACGGGCTCTTCCGTGTGAATCTCGGTGATTACGGTCTCGCCTTCGGCGGCAAAGTCTCTTCCCAACTCCTGCCGCATGACCCAGGCGATGCGGTGCTGGTGAATGAGGTCGTACAGCCGCCGCAGGTTCCGGCCACGGATCGACACCTGCATCACCTTCGATCCGCAGAACCGTAGCCGGATGCACTGTCCGGCATCGTCGGCGGTGAAGGTTGAGTCAGAATCCAGGTGCACCAACTGAAACGAACGGCAACCGTCCCGACCGAGCAGCAGGTGCAGCGTGTAGACCGGCCTGGCCAAAGGCTTTGAGTGCGGCAGGTAGGGTGCGTCGGGTTCCGGCAGCGTCGGTTCATCCGGTTCCGTTGCTGGCGCGGCTTGCGCTCTCGGCTCGCCGCGCCTGCGGGTGAGGGCATCCATCAAGCTGTCATCGGCCATAGCTCATCTCCCGTTCCGGCGTGGTAACCTCGCGTGCTTTGTCCGCCAGTTGCCGGAAGGCCTGCGGCACACGGCGGGCAAGATCGCGTGCCCGCATCCCGAAGTAGTGCAGTCGCGTCCTGCCCATCAGCTCCACCGCTGACATGCGCGTCTCGGTTTTGCGAATGGCATCCCGCAGCACTATGTAAGACATGTTTGTGTAAATGCGGGCCTGAGTCCTGCCGCGCGACACCGAGACATAGACCTGCTGGGCATTAATCGCCGGCAGCGATTCCCGCCCCATCGCGATGAGCACGCGGTCCACGGTGCGTCCCTGCGCCGCGAAACTGGTCATGGTGTAGCCGTGGGCGATGTGCCCGAAGGATTTATCTAGCACCCAGCCGTTATTGAGCCGGATGTCGCCCGCCGCCGTGAATCCTTGTACCGTGTACATCGCCCCGTTATCGAGCTTGTGTTTGCCGTCTTTCGTTTTCCCTCCCGCCGTGATGCGGATGGCATCACCGGAGGCAAGCTGGATTTCACTTTGGGCGTAGACCGAGAAGTGTTGCGGCTTTGCCTTGCCGTTGGCCGATAACGCCTCGGCGGCTGGAACCTTTTGCCCGGCCTTGAACTTGCCGCTATTGCGGCTGAACTGCGCCACCTCGCTGCCAGCATAGCGCCCGGCATCGCTGCGTTCGGCGGCGGTCCAATGGAGCGGGGAGAGCGACTGAAATACCCGCTCGTCCGGTCCGAGCTGCCCCGTCGCCTTCATCCGCGCCCGCACATCCGCCGTGATGGCTTCGCCCTCGCGGTGCGTCGGTGCGATGATGATGGCGGTCATCTTTTCGCCGGTCCGCTTCTCGGTGCGGATGGTTTCGAGATAGTCATTCACCAACCGCCCGTTGCGGTCAAACGGCCCGGTCTCATGGATCCAGCCCAAACCGTTCAGCATATCGAACCCCTGCGTCACTTCGCCCTTGGCCAGTGCCGCCACTGCTTCGCGGTATTGCCCCGACTGCCTGCGGATGCCTGAAATCTCCGGCACTGGCAGCCCGGCCTGTTGTTCGAGCGTCGTAAGGACGCTGCCACGGCTCACGCTGCCGTGCTGCCGCTTGTCGCCCCAGATGGCGATACGCAACTCCTGCTCCTTCGCCACCGCGAATACCTGCGCCAAGGTGTGCATATCCACTAAACTCCCTTCATCGACGAACAGCACGCCACCGGCCAGGTTCTTCTGCATCGACTTGTTCTCAAGGAACATCGCGATGGTTTCCGCATCGGCGAAGCCGTTATCCCGCAGCACCCTGCGGCTGGCATCCGAGCTTTGGGCCAGGGCCAGCACTTTCCGCCCGTGCTGCTCGATCCCGTCCGCCGCCAGCCGCATGGCGGTGGTTTTGCCCACGCCAGCGATGCCGCGCACCATCATCACCTTGTTTTTTGATTCCCAGATATGACGTATGGCCTGCTTCTGTTCCGCCGAGAGTTTCACGTCACGGCTTTCCGGTTCCCCCATGCCGGGAGCCAGTGACCGGCACGCACCGCGCCCGCCGCGCGCAAAGCCGATGACTTTGCGTTCCTCGTCGAGCACGTCTTTCGTGGTCGCCTTTCCGTCGCGGATGAGCAATCCTTGCTCTTTCACTTGCCGCTCGATGTCCTCCGGCAAGGCGGTACCCATGCTGCGTTCCATCGCCGCCACCTCGATAGTCGTCAGCGGTACGACGGACTCCCGCTCGAAGGCGTGAGCGATGGCGTATGTCATTGCCGCCTCCGCCTGCGGCTCCGGACTCGGCTGACGGCCAAGCCTCGCATCGTCGATAGTATCCTCGACCTGCTTCGTTTCACCCGGCGTCATTCGGCTTTCCCAGTAGCGGCGGTAATCATCGAGCGTCACGTCGTCGCGCTTCGCCAGGCGTGATTTGGCCCCGAGCTGGTCCTTGGCCACCGCGTCGGTAATCCCCCATTTACCGGCCAACTTCTCAATCTCGGCGCTGCGGCGCGAGAACTTACTGACGACCGACTGCGGCACGCCGGTAATATCCCAGCCCATGTATTTGCGGCCGCCGCGCCCGTCACGCTGCCACTTGCCTTCGATGCCGTAGCCCAACTCGGCCAGCTTGTGCGACAGCCGCAGATTGAACCTCCGGTCGAAATACTTCCGCAGATCCATGATGGGGCGCATCTTGACCGCCTTCCATTCCTTCTCCGTGCGGTCGTAGGTGACGTTCATGAGCACGACATGGATATGGCGGTGCGGGTCGGGCATCTTGTCCTCTTTCGCGGGCCGCGTCTCGGCGTGCTCGACCGCATAGCCCACGACGTTGCCCGTTCGGCGGTCGGCCATCTCGCCGCCTTTTCGCACCCGAGTCGTGGCGTATCGTTCCAGGTCGCCAATCGTTTCCCGCGTGGCTTCCCAGAGCGCCTCGCGCACGCGTTCATCGCCCTGCTCAATGACGACCGTCACTCCCTTCGGGCAGTGCACGTTCACATCCCAACCGGCCAGCCGATTCGGAAGCAACTTCGCGGTCAATTGCTCGCCGGATTGCGGATGCAGTCCGTGTATCAACCGTCTGAACTCGTCGTACTCAGGCGTCCCGGAAAGCCCCAGCATCGCCGCCCCAAGGCCCACCCACTCGGTGCGCAGGCCGGACTCGTCCAGGTAATATCCGCCGTCTGTTTTTGCGTAATACGCCTCAGCTTGTCCCGCCGAGGCGATGGGTACGATGCGAAGAATGAGGCACCTCCGATCCCAGGAAACCGGAAGAACTCTACGCATCGCCACCCACCAGGGCAAATCGCATTTTTGGCTTTTGAAAATGGTCTTGAAGCTGGTTTTGAAGCTACAGACTGATGCCCGTCGCTCCGCGACCCGAAAATGGAACGGTTCCAGTCGCCTGATTGCATCGCTATATTCGTTTTACGTCGGTTGCCGCATATGATTGCGGTAAGTTACTGAAAGTGATTCTGCGTAAACGCTTTCGTGTCTTCTTCGATAGACCTTGTCGATCTGAAATCATGGAAGAAAACACTCTCACCGAACGTCCATTTATGCAGCTATTGTCAGACGCCGTCGCGCTGATGCTGCTTGCCGAAGAACATGAAAGGGCCACCGATGCAGCTGGCCTCTTTTCGCGGTCGTCGCTGCTCCATATCGTCTTCTCCCTGGAAAGCGCCGCAAATTGCGCTCTAATGGACCTCATGCTCTCAAAGCGGATGGCCTACCTGTACGAGAATTTTTCTCTCATTGACAAATTCGAGGCGATCCTGACATTGGAGCAACCCCACACTGAATTCGACCGCGGTTGCCGTTCCGTGCAGGCGGTGCAGGAACTCATTGCGATTCGAAACCGCTATGTGCATCCAAAGGCCAGCCCCGGACCGCTTATCGGAGAGGCGATTCTCGATCGGCGCTTCGCCGTCGAAAGCGGAATTCATCAAACGACGAAGATTTCTCATCGGCCGGTAAACTGGTCCGCCCGCGACGCAAGGCACGCTATTGAATGCGTGATTGGTTTTCTCGACCAGTTTTTCATCGATTGGTGCAAATTCTCAGATCGGCGCGTCGAAGCGCTCCTCGTCAGCAGCGTGAGGTTTGACGCGCAACTTGTCGGAAACGATCCGGGGCCGATCTTCGGAATCATCTGCGATAAACGAGTTGCCGAATTGCTTCAACAGGCGAGGCTGGCACCCCGATTCGTCGATTTCGATCGTTGGCGCAGGGAGGCTGCAACGGCTGAAGACTGAGCATCGTGCAGCCCTCCACCGCCGGATGGAATTTCGCCATCGGCCTGTTAAAATCAAATGATCGCCGACACGATTGACGGGTCGGGACGGCTGGTCGGGACGGCTGGTCGTGCCAGCGACTATTCGGGCAGCGATGAAGGTCGCGCTCGGAGACAGTGTGCAGATTGTGATTCGGGAGGGTAGCGTGCAAATCCGCTCCCATGAGCAGGCGTTGCGTAAAGCGCAATCGTATTTTTGCAGCGTGATCCCGAAGGATGTGAACCTGGTGGATGAGTTGCTGCAACATCGGCGGGAAGAGGCAGCGCATAATTAGCGTCGTTGACAACGCATCCGCGTTACTGACGCTGCTGCACAATGAACGTGGTGTCGATGTCGTCGAGCGGCGCTTGCCGGGGGCGGCTCTGTCCGCCGTGATTTATTCGAAAGTGCTGAAAAGGGCAATTGAGAGGCGTGCAACCCTGTCGGTCGCTGACGCTTTCATCCGTGAAGCGCTAATCGACATCATCGCCTTCGAAGACCAGCAGGGGAGCGATACGGTTCGCTTTCGGGAGATCCGTAAAGCTCTGGGCCTCTCATTTGCCGACCGAAGTTGCCTGGCCCTGGGGCGTGCGATGAATCGCCCATCCCTTACGGCCGACATGCGTTGAGCTGACGTAGAATTCGGGGTGAATGTGAAGCTGATCCGGTAGAACCCTGCCCGGAGAGGCCACTCGGACCATCATTCCGTACGCCAAAGACGTCTATCCAAGCACGAAGGCGGTTTATTGCGGCCCGCATATAAAGCCAATTCTCTATGACAATCAGAAACCTCCTGACATGCTTGACGCGACTGCGCATTTTACCCAGAATGCCGGAATCGCTTTCTGGCAACCTCTCTCGACAGGTTCCTCGGTTATGGCCAAACGACCTCGCATTACGCGTCCTGTCACTCCAATTACTGACGAATCTGAGAATTCGGCAGCGGCTCAGATTTCGATCAACGTCACGGGCGACGTGTTTTTTGAGCGTTTTCTGTGGCCTGCCATCGATCCATCATCGCCATTGCCGTATACGTACCCTGACGAACTTCGAACAGCTACGCCGACATTTACGTTTCGCGAGCTGAGTGGTGCCCAGCTCCACGCACAAATCATTGAAAGCTTTTTGAATCAATGCTTTATTAAAAAGGATCACGTAAAGCAATTTGATAAGCCATTCAAAGTAAGGCCGGTTCCCGATCACGCGCCCTTTGCCTATGGCCTCAAGGAAGACGAATTCGGTCCGTATCCGGTTTATCTACACCGTCTCGGTCCATTTCCTGTATCTGAACGTAGCGGGGATCGCGATGAAGAGTTTGTCTGGCGAATAAAGGAATCGTTCGGCAGCGTTCGAATTGCAACTGAGACGGGCGCGGCGCAATTGCACGAGAAGCTTATTGGACAAACCGAAAAATGGTTAAAATCAATTCCACGGCAGTTGCATCATCCGACTATCATCGTCGTCAATGACCGCAACGTCTGCCAATATGGCGAGGATAAGTCACATACTCGGAAGACATTTCAAGGCGCACTTTCGAGTCTTCCGAAAAACTGGATGTCGGCGGAAAACCCTCGCCGCGATAACCTGCTGATACTCTGGCATGCCCGACAACCGTTGTTTGAACAAAATCCGGTTGGAGACTTCTTATTGAAATCAGGACTTTCCAATGTAACCATTCCGATAATAAATCATAATTGCTTAAGGGATCACGGTGTTCCATTGCGTTTTGATATGTCATATGAATCGACGATCAAAACGCTGATCGATGCCTTGAGTCACGACACTATTGACGCTCTTTTGCATTTTCCACATGTTCTTGTTCGATTTGATTATGGGATTCTCCATCTAACAACAAGAGCAGATGGTGAAATTCACGGCCTCGATATTCACGGCCTAAACGCTGGTCCGTATCGCGTAAACCCACAACAACATGGCATAATGACCGGAATGACGCCGTTGTTGTTGGCGACAATAATTCGAGAGGTTGTCGAATTTCTAACGAATCGTGAAAATCCGACTCCAACAATAAGAGGCTTTTTAAAGCAATGCGCACGTTATGTGCATCCTACGCTCAGCAATAGCACGCCGCTCGATCGTGCTTTGGACGCTTCGCTGCTGCTGGCTGGTCGCCACTATTATTCTGGTTATGGTTCGTTCAAACCATTGCAGCCATTGCCGATTACAAAAGAGTCAACAACGCTTCCAATTTATGACGCGCTTTTCAAAGAGTTTGACCATGCGGTACAATACGACAACCTTCCAGCGATGGCGGCAGTTAGGCGGCACCATCACTCGGCTGCTGACGACGCCATAAACGGCCAGTATACTCTTAAGTATAAGCACGTTTTTCCGGCCGCGGACCGGCTGTGTCGACTGAGCGTTCCGCAAATAATTTTGGGGCGAGGTCCTAACTCGCAGGCCGCCCGCGCCGTTTTCTCTCGAAGCGAGTTGCTAAATGACAACGGGTTGCTCCGACTGAGCCCAGCTTTTAAAGCAACGGAAACGGACATTACAGGATCGATCATCGACACGGTTTTGCGACGAATCGTCGAATGTGGAATTGACCGTGTCGTGACGAGGCGAGCTGACGACAGCGATGGGAAAGCCATTGAGGATTTCGAAAAGTCGACCGAACCGTCGATTCTGTGCCCATTCGTCGCTTTCGGTCGCCACATGTCAACAGATTGGCGTGATATTGACTCATTTCTGGCGCTGCGGCATCTGGTGGAAAAATATATCGCACAGGGCGATTTTGATCAGCCGTTGGCCGTGGCGGTCTTCGGACCACCCGGCTCAGGTAAGAGTTCGTTGGTACGAGAGATTTTGAGTAGCATCTCGCGCTGCAAGTTTTTTGACGATTTGGTGTGCAATCTGTCACAATTGAAATCTCCTGAAGGACTCGCGAGACATTTTCATCGCGTTCAAGACCGATCCGTAAAGGGAGAAATTCCCATTGTATTTTTTGACGACTTTGACTCGGCCTGCGCGAATGAAGAGGTCGGCTGGCTTCGATATTTTCTGATGCCTCTGCAGGACGGTTTATATGTCGAAGGCAACGATACGTTCGATGTCGGCCGGGCGATTTTTATTTTTGCGGGCGGCGTCTCGCATTCGTTCGGCGCGTTTTGCGAACGGTTTGGCGAAATGCGCCCTCAGAAGGTGCCCGATTTCATTAGCCGGCTTCGTTGCTTCGTGAATGTGCAAGACATTTCCTTTGAACCGGGAAATCCGGAGCTAGCAGTCCAAGTACGCAGGGCTGTGATACTGCGTCGTATCCTTCAACGAAGAATGCCACAGATCGTCGATCCCAATTCAAAGATCGCTCACATTTGGCCGAGCATCACAAATGCTTTTCTGAATGTGGCAGGATTTACGCATGGCGTCCGGTCAATGGAAGCAATTGTGCAAATGTCTCGGGTTTCGGTAAGCGCTCAAAACTTCCAGCCGTCCGCATTACCGCACCCAAGTCAGCTTGGGATGCATGTTGATGCCTCCGAGTTTATGCGTATTGTGCATGATGCGTAAGGCTGGTGGCCAGCGCGGATGGAGAACGACCGATATTATGCAGCACTTTGTTAATTGCCGAGGTCAAGATGTTTCTCTGTTTAGATTTCGTGGGTTAAGACTTGTTACACGGTTGTCAGGAAGGTTTGGATTCATGACTGAGTCGTTTTTCGGCCAGATGTTAGAAGCTGTAGAATGACACGAGGATCGAAGTAAGTAAATAATAGATTGCCTAAATTCACATAGCATGGTGTAATGAGCTGTGTGGAGTTGGGTGTGGAAAAGGTTGGGCCTCTTAAAATTCAGGTTGTTTATCAGCCAAAAACGTCGGCAGGCCCTGTCTATCAGCGATTTTATGATGCGCGAGATAGCGGAATGGTGCTGTGCTTTAATTGCAAGCTGAACGAAGAAGCGGAATGGGAATTATTCACCCTACACGCTGATCGAATTGACAAGCCAGATGGAGTCAAATGCGAATCGGCCTGGAAGTTGCGAGTGCCAGACCGATGGAAGCAGGGGCGCTGGCCCAAGCTTGCATCGATGGACCAGAAACTGGCTACTCTGGTGTCGCAACCGCAGTCTTATGAATTCAATGCAATGATTTATGTGCGACCTGATGGCAAATTTCGCGGTACGTGGCCTGAGGGGCGATAGGTTGGCCAGTCGGCCCGAAAACACGGGATTGGCCCAGCGGCACCGTCCAGACGCTAGGTGTGGAAGCGAGGCGAATCCTACACGCCGTCCGAATGATGAGATAGAAATTACCACGGGAAAAATAGTCGACATGGAAGAAGAACTCGCGAAACGACTTGCCATCCGTCTGGCACTGCTCTGCGTGCGTCACACATGCATCGAAGATATTCATGCGGGCGTACCGGTGGATACGATTGCCGGCGATTACTCGGACGTCAAGGTCGTTACCCCGTCCAAAGAAATACCCTGGAATGAGCTGCAACGAATCAGTGAGGCCGAGATGCGTGACTTCATGAAAGAGGTTGTGAATAAAATCTACACCGTCCTTCTGCGTCTGGATGACATAGAATTCATTGAGCGTATGGACAATTTCACCGTCCGCGCCGCTTGCAAATGGGATGAGCCGGATAATCTTTCCGACTGGTTCACGGGCAAGTGGGATCAAACTAAAGCGTAGGGGCAACACGCCACAGACGACCGGAACACGACAGGACTTGTCTGAATGCGGTTTGGGCGTGCCCCTGCGGGTCGGGCTATCCGCTACAAGTCCGGTGCTCGCTAAGGCTCCGCTCCGGGCTTTCCGCTGCTAACCCTCACGTTAACAACACTCCCCATCGGGCGCACCATGTCCAAAGCCGTCTTCGTCCATCGCGGGCAGGGGACCCATCTGCGAGCCCTAACCGCGATGGACGAAGACGGCAGACTAGAACCGGCCGCAATCGCCGCTCGACCGTGACGAATAAGGATGGCTTCGCCGCTGTGTTTGTTTTGAAGAGGCCCTTCCACTCCGGGCAAATCCGGCAGGCGTGTCGCAAATTCGCCGAATACATCGCCCCGCAGCGGCACTGCGGGGTAGGGGCCGTTCCGGCCAGCAGCCCGCTCGGTGCCCCGCGGGCGCATTCGGGCAGTTGGGACCTGGGAGCCTGCTTCACAATTCTCGGTCATCCCCGCAGGGAATCCGCTTCGCAGCTCCCGAGGCGGCATTCTTGCCAGAATCCTGGTTAAATCAGTGAGTTATGCTGCGTGAATTAGGGATTAGGGTTCATCCGGGAAGTGCCCGCGTTGACTTGAAAAAAATGCGGACAAGCGGATCCTGTAAGGAGTTAGTTCGAACAGCTTCTTGACAGGAGATCCAGCATGTCCACGAGTGAATTATAACACGGGTTCCGGATCCGA
>JAFEBR010000691.1 GCA_018242565.1 Planctomycetota bacterium
ATCATCCCCAGGATGGAAAACGGCGCTACGCGAAGAACTCGCGCCGATCGTCTTGGAGTTTTACAACGAAGGCTGGACCCAGCGTGCAATCGCACGGGAGCTGGGCCTGCCGCCGGCAACGATAAACCTGTGGCTCAAGAGCCGCCAAATTCGATGAGTGTACAGAAACGCACTCCCCGAAATGTGTGAAGTGCTTTCCATGCGGACATTTGCGGATGACACCTCACTTTGGCGCCCACGATTCACGAACCTGAAACCGTTACTGCAATACCCACCACGAACACTCAACCCCGTTTTATTCACCATTCACGAAAGGACAGCATCATGCGAAAAAAGACAGCCATTGCAAACAAGAAGGACGCGAGGAAAAAGAGACTTGAGGAATTGGCCGTCGAAGTCATCGTAAACTACGGCGAGGCGGAAGCCGCGATGCAGAAAAGCCTTGAACACGTTCGCAGGGCTGGCGAAGCGTTATGTGAGGCATACGAGATTCTCGGTAAGACTCCCGAATGGACTCGCTGGCACGAAGAGAATTTCAAAGGCTCGAAGGAGAAGCGCCAAGTCTACATGCGGATCGCGAGAATGTGGAACGATCCAAGAATTGAATACGCCCGGAAGAGGGGCATATCCATTGTTAGCATCCGAATGTTTCAGAAGGTGCTGGATGGCGTGCCACTCATCGACGAAGAAGTTGATTGGGACGGTGAATATGTCACCGAGAAGAAGGAAGATTACGCCCGCCGGGAAGGACGTGACTGGGCGATACAGCTAAACCACTTGATCGCTGACGGCCTGGACCAAATGACAGACCACGAGTTACACATTTTCTTTCTTCGATTCGAGACGCTCTGGGGCGATCTGACCGCTCTGGTGGAAACGATCGTGGAAGAGCGAAGCTCTCGTCCAGATTTCAAGGATGCGCTCGCAGATGAATGCGGCTCGAAGTTTCTCAAGAGAAAGGCGCTTCAAGCGAGACGCGAAAGAGATGCGAGAATTAGAAAGCTAGGAATGGCCAAAGAGTAGCGCGCTACTGTTTCACAATTCCCCGGAATTCTTTTCGGAAAGGAAAATCATGAGGCAACAGACACAGCCAGACGAGTTAATCAAGCGCGAGCGCTTCTACCTTCAATGGGATTTCAAATCGAGAATTCGGGTGAACATCGAAAAACGTCGGAAGGCGTGGCAGCGATGTCTCTGGTTTCGCCAACATGAAAGCGACCGCGAATTTCCGAGACCAGTTTCGCTGGAGTGTGACGCCGACTTTGATCGCCTCGCGAAACTCGCCGACGAATACGGCTGGCACGTTCTTTTGTCGGACGAGTTGATTGCCCTCGCTCGCCATTTCCGGGATCGCAGCAATTCGACCGCCACTCGCAAACGATCGGCCCCCAGCTTCGGGCTTTTTTCATGACGGCCCCAGGACCGCCGTAGCGCCCCTGTACAAGCAGCGAGGGGCAAAACTGGGGCGTCGGGTCGAATTCGCCCTCAGCGGCGGTGTACGGGGCTTTATTGGACGCCGCAAGAAGTAAACCTGATTTTGTGCCTGGCGCCTTGAAGGTTTTTTCTCGCCACTCAATCTTGACTGGGTGCAGCATCTGCCAAAGAATTAAGGGACGATGCCGTCAAGTGGATAATATCATTGGGTCGGTCACGGGAGCAGTCTGCAATGAGAGAGGAATTTGAAATCAACTTGTCCGAGGCGTTGAACGCAGACACAGACGATGATCTGAAGAGCGCAGTCGAAAACGCGATTTACGAGAATGCATTGGAATTGCCAGTGAGAACACA
>JAFEBR010000692.1 GCA_018242565.1 Planctomycetota bacterium
CGCCGGTTGGCCTGGGCCAGGCACTTAATGAATGGCTCGCATCCCCTGGTGGGGCGCGTGCTGGTGAATCGCGTCTGGCTGAATCACTTTGGTCGGGGAATTGTCGAAACGGCCGGTGACTTCGGCTACCTGGGAACACGTCCCAGCCATCCGGAACTGTTGGACTGGCTCGCGGACGAATTCGCCCGTCAGAAATGGAGTTTGAAACAGCTCCATCGGACGATCATGAATTCGGCCGTCTATCGACAGTCGTCGACGAGTGGTCTGGTCGAGAACTCCGCGGCGGTGGCAGCGGCACGCCAGGTAGATACCGAAAATGCCCTGTACTGGCATTTCCCGTTGCGTCGACTCGAAGCGGAAGTCCTGCGTGACCGGATGCTGGCTGCCAGCGGCCGACTGGATCTCACACAGTTCGGCCCCGCCATCCCCGTCGAAGAAGATTTCGCCGGGCAAGTCGTGGTCAAGGAAGATAAACCACGGCGCAGTGTTTACCTGCAGGTTCGTCGGACGAAACCGATGTCATTCCTGGCAACGTTCGACGCGCCGGTGATGACCGTGAACTGCGATCGGCGGACCTCGAGTACCGGGGCCATGCAGTCGCTGATGCTGATGAATAATGAACAGGTCCTCAAAGAGGCTGGGGTGTTTGCCCAGCGCGTTCACAACCAGACACCGGCAGACTACCTCTCCGATCTGACGGCCCCGTATACGGCCAAGTTTCCCCGGCACAGCGCCGCCTGGCAATTTGGTTATGCCGCTTACGATGAGGCGGCCAAGAAGCTCGACAGGTTCACGCCCTTACCACATTTTACCGGTTCGGCCTGGCAGGGGGGCGCGGCTCTTCCTGATCCGGCGATTGGCTGGGTCATTCTGCATGCCGCGGGAGGACATGCCGGCAACGATCAACAGCATGCGGCGGTCCGCCGCTGGGTGGCTCCGCGAGCGGGAATCGTGTCCATCAGCGGCAAATTGAAGCATCCATCAGAAAATGGCGACGGTGTTCGCGGGAGGATTGTCTCCAGTCGATCTGGTCTCCAGGGAGAATGGTCTGTCAAAACACGGGAAACAGATACGGCCGTGGCCCGGATCGAAGTGGCCGCCGGCGACGCGGTCGATTTCGCGGTCGATTGCAACGGCGATGTCACCAGCGATTCGTTTGAATGGGTGGTGGATGTGAAACTCGCGGATGCCTCGGGAACGTTGCTGGATCAATGGAATTCGGCTGCCGAGTTTCATGGTCCCTCGGGGACAACGCTCCCGCAACAGATCGCCTATGCCTGGCAAATCGCGTACGAACGGCCGATTACGGCCGGAGAACTGGACGCCGCCTGTGAGTTCGTACTGCGGCAAATGGATTATCTGCGGACAAGTGCCGATAAAGCGGATCCCGAAATGACGGCTCTGACGAGCCTGTGTCAACAACTCTTCAGCTCCAATGAGTTTCTCCATGTCGACTGAACCGATGATTTCTACCCGCCGGCAATTCCTGGCGCAGTCCGCGTTTGGGATCGGCTCGTTTGCGCTGGCTCAACTCTTACAGCACGATCGTCTGTTGGCCGCCGAGACGTCTGGCAAGCCGGGTGAAAACCTGCCGGCCGACCTGCATACCCGCGCACCGCATTTTGTCCCGCGCGCCAATGCGATGATCTCGCTGTTCATGCACGGTGGTCCGTCGCATGTCGATCTGTATGACCCCAAGCCCGAACTCACTAAACACAGTGGTTCCGATTATACGGGCGACGTGGTGTTCAGTTTCGTGAATCGTGCCAGCAAGAAGCTGTTTGGCAGCCCGTTCAAGTTCGAGAAGCGTGGCCAGTGTGGAACCGAAATTTCTGAACTGCTGCCGGAAATCGCCGGCATTGCTGATGACATCACGCTGATCCGTTCCATGCATACGGGGCATAACGGGCACGAAGTGTCGATCCGTTATTTCCATGGTGGAATTGCCGGTGTCACGGGGCGTCCGACGATGGGCAGTTGGATCGTTTACGCTCTCGGAACCGAATCCCAGAACCTGCCGGCGTACGTCGTTCTCGCCGATCCGGGGGGACACCCTGTGGACGGGACACTGAACTGGTCGAATGGTTTCATGCCGCCTCTGTACCAGGGGACTGTCGTGCGGCCACAGGAACCACGGATTTTCAATCTCGACCCTCCCGCGCGCCTCAAGGGGACTTTGCAGCAGCAGAACCTGGCATTTCTTGACACATTAAATCGCCGGCACCTCAGCCGGCATCCGGCGGAAGCGGAATTGGAAGCTCGAATCGCCAGCTACGAATTGGCTGCCGCCATGCAGACCGCGGCGAAGGAAGCACTCGATATTTCGCAAGAACCGGCACATATTCACAAGCTGTATGGTCTGGATAACGACACGACGCGTTCCTATGGTGAGCGCTGTCTGATCGCTCGTCGGCTGGTGGAACGGGGAGTGCGCTTCGTGCAATTGTTCCTGGGCGGCCAACCCTGGGATAATCACAACAGCATCCGCTCCGGACTGCCAGACATTTGCCGCAAGACCGACAAGCCCTCTGCCGCGCTGGTGAAAGACTTGAAGCAGCGGGGCCTGCTCGATTCGACAATCGTCCACTGGGGAGGCGAAATCGGTCGATTGCCTGTGTGTGAAGGGGAGTTGAACGACGCCGCGGGACGCGATCACAACGGACAAGGATTTTCGACCTGGCTGGCCGGGGGGGGATTCAAACCGGGTATTGCTTATGGTGAGACCGACGAAGTTGGGCATCGCGCGGCGGTCAATGTCGTCACGCCGAACGACTTCCAGGCCACCATTCTGAACCAGTTGGGGCTCGATCACTCCAAGGTGATCTACCACAACAACGGGCGGGAACAACGCCTGACAGACGGTCGACCGGCCCGAGTGGTTTCGGAAATTCTGGCGTAGTTACGATCGCCCAGTTCCCGGGCGAAGCCGCGAACACCTTCGTTCGGCACGACGAGGTCGCGACCAGAACCTCTCGACATTTTTGTGTTATCACCGGCAGCGGTTTGAGCCAGCCCGTTCCTGTCGCGCGGTCGCGTCTGCGTGTGTTTTTGCAGACGGAACGACATTTGTACCTCAGCGGGGGCTGGTGCTCGCGCGGGGAGGTTGGCCGAGGAACGGCCCTGTGCTCGCGGGTGGTTGCGAGGTCTTTAGCGTGTTCGCTACAGTGACTCGACATTCGATGTTCCTTTCTCCCGGTGACCATGGGATTCCTGATGTTGTCCATGCGCAAGTTGATGGTTCTGTTTGTTCTCGCAGTCGTTGGTAACTGCGGATTTCTTTCTCCCGTGTGTGCGCAGGACGCAGCCCAGAAAGCCGCTGCCGCGAAACCTGTGGGTGTCAAACAGGCGAAGAAGAAAACGGGCGAACGGCCGAAGGATGCCAAGAAGCCGCACTGGATCTGGAACGACAAATCGGCCAAAGACCAGGAAACGATTTATGTGCGGCGGACCGTGGATTTCCCACATCAGGTCAAGTCGGCTCTGCTGCGGGCGACCTGTGATAATGTGGTCACGGTGTGGCTGAATGGCCAGCAGGTTGTTCAGAACAGTGATTGGAGTCAGGCTCCGACGGCGGATGTCTCCAAGATTCTGGTCCAGGGGAAAAACGTTATTGCGGCAGAATGTCGTAATGATGGCGGGCCAGGGGGCTTTCTCTTTGTTTTGGACCTGGAAACCGCAGAGGACCAGTTTGTGACGGTGGTTTCCGACGAATCCTGGAAGACGAGTCCCCAGGCTGCCGATGGGTGGCGTGACGTGGGCTTTGACGACAAGAACTGGGCGACTGCCGTCAGCCTGGGGGAACTGGGGGTCGGTCCGTGGAATCAGGTCGCGATCGACGGTGCGAAAGTCCCGGCGACCTCTCCCAGTGAAATCACGGTATTACCGGGATTCCAGGTCGAGTTGCTGTATTCGGTTCCTAAAGCCACGGAAGGTTCGTGGGTCTCGATAACGACCGAAACCAAGGGGCGGCTGATTGTCTCCGACCAGGGGGGCTACCTGTACCGGGTGACACCTGGTCCGAATGAAGAGGAAACGGTTGTTGAGAAAATTGATTTGCCAATCGGCAGCGCCCAGGGATTGTTGTATGCGTTCGACTCGCTGTACGTGGTGGTCAATGGTTCCGCCCCGGGCGGAGCCGGCAGTGGTTTCTATCGAGTTCGCGATACGAATGGCGATGACGTCTATGACGAAGTGAAGTTGCTCAAGAGCCTGGATGGCGGCGGCGAACATGGTCCACATGCGGTGCGGCTGGGCCCGGACGGTGCGTTGTACGTTATGGCCGGGAACTTTACGCGTCCCCCCGCGGGTTACGATCCACTCTCGGCGCATCGCAATTTCTCGGAAGATCACCTGCTCAAGCGGAACCCCGACGGCAATGGCTTTGCGACGGGGTTGCTCGCGCCGGGAGGCTGGATCTGTCGGACAGACGCCGAGGGGCGGGAATGGAAATTGATTTGCGGCGGTTTCCGAAATGAATACGACTTCGCCTTCAATCCCGAAGGCGAGATCTTTACGTACGACGCCGACATGGAATGGGACACCGGTACACCCTGGTACCGGCCGACCCGCGTCAATCACGCCGTCTCAGGCGCGGAATTTGGGTGGCGCTACGGTACCGGCAAATGGCCGGCCTATTACGTGGATTCGGTCGGCGCGGTCGCTGACATCGGGCTTGGGTCGCCGACTGGCGTAGAAATGGGAACGGGTGCCCATTTCCCCGCGAAATACCAGCGGGCGCTGTACATCAACGACTGGACGTACGGCAAGATGTACGCGCTGCATCTGCAGCCTGTGGGAGCAACTTACACGGCGACGTTTGAGACATTTATTTCCGGCAAGCCATTGCCCTTGACCGACATGTGCATCGGCCCCGACGGCGCGATGTACTTTACGATCGGGGGACGGTCGGCGCAATCGGGGTTGTACCGCGTGACTTACATTGGCAAAGAGTCCCGGGCCCCCGTCGGTTCCGCTGTCGATCCGGCCGCTGCGAAAGCTCGGGAATTGCGGCACAAACTGGAATCGTTCCACGAAGGGACGCACCCGGAAGCCGTCGAATTCGTCTGGCCTCATCTGAACAGTCCGGATCGAGCCATTCGGTATGCCGCACGGATCGCCGTCGAACATCAGGATCTGGCGCTGTGGAAAGACAAGGCGCTGGCTGAAAAGCGGGTCAATGCACGGATCCAGGCGTTGGCGGCGTTATGTCGGGTCGGAACAGAGAATCTCCAGTCCGCCGTCCTGGCGCGTCTCAATGAACTGCCGTTCAAGAAACTGACAGAAGAGCAGTTCCTCGATGCACTGCGGGTTTACGAACTGGCCTTCATTCGATTGGGGGGCAAGCATGCGGAAACGACGGGCCAGGTTCTGGAGACGCTCGATCCCCTGTTTCCGGCCGAAAGCGACCTGATCAACCGCGGACTGTGTTCGGTGCTCACGTATCTGGCCGCTCCGAAAATCATCGATCGCGGCCTGGAACTGCTGTCCATCGCACAAACGCAGCAGGACCAGTTGTACTACGTGTTTACGCTCCGCAACCTGGAAACGGGTTGGACGTTGGGACAGCGTCAGAAATTCTTCGGTTGGCTGGCTCTGGCCCGCGGTTATTCGGGCGGGGCGAGCTTCCAAAAGTTCATTGATCAGATTCGCAACGATGCCGTGGCCACGCTTTCCGAGGCTGACAAGACCGCCCTGAACGAGGTTATCGAGGGGAGTCAGAAAATCGAGGCGGTGAAACTGACGACCACGCGGCAATTCGTGCACAACTGGCAGATGTCCGACCTGGTACCCCACCTCGCGAAAGCAGGTACGGGCCGGTCATTCGAAAAAGGCAAGGCCGCTTTCGAGGCGGCGCAATGCGCGAAATGCCACCGGTTCCGCAACGTCGGTGGCGACACCGGGCCGGATATCACCGGTGTTGGTGGTCGATTCGATGCCCGTTACATTCTGGAAGCACTGATCGAACCGTCGAAAGTGATCTCGGACCAATACGTGAATTCGGTGTTCGAGTTGAAGGACGGCCGGGTGGTGACCGGGCGGGTGATCAATAAAGTGGGCGACAAACTGTCGGTGCGGACCGATCCGTTCGCCCGCGAACTCACGGAAATCGACAAAGGGGACATCTTGCACAGTGAACCCTCGAAGATCTCAGAGATGCCGCAAGGATTGATCAACGTGCTGACGCCTGAAGAAATCCTCGATCTGGTGGCCTACTTGCGTTCGGGTGGCGACCCGAATGACAAGTTGTTTCAGAAATAGTACCGACGGAGACCCCGGAACTCGCGATTCGCCTCTGCGCGATTTGATCACCAAAGCCGAAAGTCGGTCCTTAGGCTCGGGCAAGGCGATCGCTCGGGATGCCGGTCGTGACTCGGCGGGTATTGCGCCGTGGAGACGGCTTGACGATTACGCCATTTCACGTTTGGCGGTGGTTGTTAGTCCGAGTTCCTGGATCATTGTTTCCCGAATTTTGAATTTCTGGATTTTCCCGGTGACCGTTTGGGGGAATTCGGACACGAAGCGGATGTACTTGGGGACTTTGTAGTGTGCCAGGTTGCCCTGGCAGAACGTGCGAATGTCGGCCTCGCTGGCGGTCTGCCCGGGCTTGAGTCGAATCCAGGCGGCCAGTTCTTCGATGTATTTGGGATCGGGGACACCCACGACCGAGACATCCTGGATGGCCGGGTGGGTATACAGAAATTCTTCGATCTCGCGGGGGTAGATGTTCTCGCCCCCGCGGATGACCATGTCTTTGATCCGCCCGGTGATGCGGTAGCAACCGTTCGGCAACCGTGTGGCGAGGTCGCCCGAGTGCAGCCAGCCATTCGAGTCAATGGTCCGTGCCGTTTGTTCGGGCATATTGTAATAGCCCAGCATGACACCATGGCCGAATGCGCACAGTTCTCCCTGTTGGTTGTCACCCAGCGTCTCCCCGGTGGCCGGGTCAACCAGTTTGACTTCGAAACCGGGGAGCGGTCGCCCGACGGTTTTCACGCGGACATCCAGCGGATCGTCGATCCGGGTTTGTGTGATGACGGGCGACGCTTCCGTCAATCCGTAGGCGATCGTGACTTCCCGGGCCCCCAGTTCCTGAACGACACGCTGCATGACTTCCAGTGGACAGGGACTGCCGGCCATGATTCCCGTGCGCAACGAGTTCAATTGGCGTGTGGCCCGGGTGGGATGATCGAGCATCGCGATGAACATTGTCGGAACGCCGTACACGGCCGTAGCGCCAAACTGTTCGATGGCGGCCAGACTTTCCTCGGGCTTGAAATACTCGTAAGGAATGATCATCGCGGCACCATAGACGGCCGCGCAGAGGGTCCCCAGCACGCAGCCGAAACAATGATAAAATGGCACGCTGATGCAGATGCCGTCCTGTTCGGTTAACTGCTGGCAATCGCCGACGTAGTAGGCATTCAGCAGAATGTTGCGATGGGTCAGTGTGGCCCCTTTAGGAAATCCGGTCGTACCCGATGTGTACTGGATGTTGATGGCATCCTGGGCACAGAGTTCACTTTCGCGGGTGGCCAGGTCGCCAGCCGGAATCGTCTTGGCCAAGGCCAGAAAATCGTGCCAACTGCGTACGCCGGTCGCCGGGGTGTCGGTGAAGGCCACGACGTCTCGCAAGCACGGATATTCCGGCGAATTCAGGCGTCCCGGTGCGGCTGAAGCGAGTTCGGGAATCGCCTCCTGCAGCATGGCGAAATAATCCGACGCCTTGAACTTATCGATCGTGAACAATGCCACGGCATCCGATTGCTTAATGACATACGCGAGTTCGTGCGATCGATATGCGGGATTGACGGTCACCATCACGGCACCGATGCGCGCGGTCGCAAACTGGAGCAGGACCCACTGAGGCCAGTTGGTGGCCCACACCGCGACGTGTTCACCTTTCACAATGCCCATGGCCAACAGTGCCCGCGCGACCTGGTCAACTTCGCAGTCGAACTCAGCGTACGTGCGCACGTAATCAAATTGTCGGAATTTCAAGGCCGGTCGGCTTCCGTGGCGCCGTGCTGTTTGGCGCAGCATGTTTCCGATGGTGATTCCTTCCACCCAGGGCGCATTTTCGCCGGCCATGACGGACTCCGCAGAACCAAGAAGAAGTGATTCGGAAAGATGCAGATACCCTATCAATCACCCTTGGGGATTTCCATAACTCCGTGAGCATCCCATTCGGCCGACAACAGCGTTGCCTGATTCAGGTTGTCTCAGTGACCCGTTGGCTGGTGGCACGATGTTCTGCCGATGAATTGCTCCGTATACTGCTGATGCACGCGATACAGTCCCATTCATTCGGTCCTGTTGAATTGGCCCCCATGGCACGCTTTTTCAAATACAAGAGTCCGTCCGAAGTTTCCGCAGAAGCGCTGGCACTGGGGCACGAGATGGCTCTCGCCAGTGATCTGGCGCCGCTGTTCACTCCGCTGCGGATTGGTACGGTAACCGTTGGAAACCGCCTGGTGGTGCAACCGATGGAGGGTTGCGACGGGACCCTCGATGGCCACCCTGATGAATTGACCTTTCGCCGGTATCGCCGGTTTGGGGCTGGCGGGGCCAAAGTGCTGTGGGGCGAGGCCGCCGCCATTTGCGATGCGGGAAGGGCCAATTCACGTCAGTTGCTGGTTGCGGAGCACACGCTGGCGGGCCTGGAGCAGATGCTGCGTGAATGTCGCCAGGCGCATCGCGACGCGTTTGGTTCTGATTCCGATCTCCTGGTCGGTCTGCAGTTGACGCATTCCGGGCGCTACAGTTATCGCCAACCGTTGCTGGCGACGCACGATCCCGTGCTGGATCCATTGACGCGCAATCGGGAAGCCGGTCGGGCCGTGTCGCCGTCCGATCCGCTGCTGACAGACGACGATCTCGCGCGGATTGAAGATGATTACGTAACCGCCGCCCGGCGGGTTGCGAACATCGGCTTTGATTTCATCGACCTGAAGCAGTGTCACCGCTATCTGCTCTCGGAACTGCTGGCGGCGAAAAATCGACCAGGGAAGTACGGCGGCAGCCTTGAGAACCGGACTCGACTGGTTCGGAATGTTCTGGGGCGAATTCGCCGGGACTTGCCCGAATTGATGGTTGCCACCCGGCTCAATTGTTATGACGGCATTCCCTATCGTGGTGAAGGTGTGGGAGACAATTTTATTGGTCAGCCTTGCCCGCACGAGTTGCCTTTGGTGACGGCCTTCGGAACGGATTCCCAGGATCATCGCCGGGAAGATCTGTCGGAACCGATCGCCGTGGCGCGCATGTTGCGAGACGCGGGAGTCAGCCTGATCAATGTTTCGGCAGGGAACCCGTATGCGAATCCGCACGTGGTCCGTCCCGCAGAGTTTCCGCCGGTTGATGGATATCATGCTCCGGAGCATCCCTTGCTCGGGGTGGCCCGACATTTTCGGATTGCGCGACAGATTCAGGCGGCGGTGCCCGAAATTCCCGTGGTGGGGAGTGGTTACAGTTGGTTGCAGGATTTTGCACCGCATGCCGCGGCGGCAAACGTTGCGGCGGGTTATGTCTCGTTGGCCGGCTTTGGTCGGGCAACCCTGGCTCACCCCGACTTCGCCCGCACGCTCGCGGCGGAAGGCCGGTTGAACCGCAAACAGATCTGCCGGACGTTTTCGTACTGCACGGCGATGATGCGGGCAAAACAGCATCCGCTGGGTCAGTTTCCAACAGGCTGTCCTCCGTTCGACAAAGAGGCCTATGGGGAAATCTGGCAGCAGATTCAGGACCAGCGTTAACGCTTGTTCCGGGGTTCGATTCGCTCCGGCAACCCGCGGCGGGGGGGCATTTTGAGCCCTTGTTTGAACCGAATTTGAAGTGTTGTTTTGCTTGCCGGAGCGGGATATTATCCCGCCATGAATGGAACTCTGCGAATAGGGCTGGGACATGATGTGCATCGGCTGGCGGCCGATCGGGCGCTGATTCTGGGGGGGGTGCAGATCGACTTCGAGCGCGGTTTGCTCGGTCATAGTGATGCCGACATTCTGCTGCATGCCATTACGGACGCCCTGCTGGGGGCGGCAGGTCTGGGGGATATTGGCGACGCGTTTCCTGATACCGATCCGGCCTACGCGGGCATCGATTCGGCGATCCTGTTGCGCCGGACTCTCGACCGGGTTGGCGGAGCCGGTTGGCGGATCGTCAATCTCGACTGTACGATTTTCGCCCAACGTCCTAAACTGTCGCCGCACAAACCGGCAATTCGCCAGAAAGTGGCCGAATTGCTGGGGATTCCCGTGGAGAACGTCAACGTAAAAGCCAAGACGGGAGAACGAGTCGGCCCCATCGGAAGGGAAGAGGCGATGGCGGCAGATGCCGTGGTGCTGCTCGAGAAACTATCGTAACGGTCGAGCGATCTGCCGAGAAACAGGACCCGTAACGTGGCCGCCCGATTTGTGGCACCACATACCGTCCCGTGCTTTGGCAGTCGCTTGGCGAGCCCATTTCCTTTCCTGTTTGCGAACAGTGTCCCATGCCGCTTCGCGTCTATAACACCCTGACCCGCCAGAAAGAAGATTTCCAGACCGTCGTCCCGGGAAAAGTCGGGATGTATTTGTGCGGACCGACGGTCTACAAGCCGGCCCATATCGGCCACATGGTCGGTCCGGTGATTTTTGACACGGTCAAACGGTACCTTGTCTATCAGGGGTACGACGTCAAATTCGTTATCAACATCACTGATGTCGATGACAAGCTGATTGTCCGAGCGGCCGAGCGGCAGACGACCGTCGAAAAGCTGGCCCGCGAAATGACGCAGGACTACTTTGACAATCTCAAGACGATCGGCGTCGATTCGGTCGATCTGTTTCCTTACGCGACCGAGCACATCGCGGAGATGCTCGACATCATTCAGCGATTGATTGACAGAGGCTATGCTTATCCGCTGGAAGGCGATGTCTATTTCGACGCCGCAAAAGATGCCGACTACGGAGCCTTGAGCCATCGCAGTATTTCGGAAGTGATGGCCGGAACCCGCGTCGAGGCCAATGATCGCAAACGGCACCCGGCGGATTTCGCGCTGTGGAAATCGTCGAAACCCGGTGAGCCGGCCTGGGACAGTCCGTGGGGACGCGGGCGTCCGGGTTGGCACATTGAATGCTCGGCGATGAGCATGAAATATCTGGGCGAAACTCTGGATATCCATGGTGGCGGACTGGATCTCATGTTCCCGCATCATGAAAACGAATTGGCGCAGTCAGAATGCTGCACCGGCAAGCCATTCGCGAAGTACTGGCTGCACAATGGTCTGATGCAGGCCGGTAAAGCGGCCGGTAAGGTGGGTGGCGGACATGACCGTCACGGCGACGTTGAACTCGACAAGGCCGCGCAAGAGGCGGGCAAGCTCGCGGGGTCGAAAGGGGCGGCTTCCGTCAAAGAACTCTTCGCCAAGCATCCGCCGGAGACGATTCGCTTCTTTCTGCTGGCCACGCATTATCGCAGTCCGATTGACTTCAGCGACGACAACATCGCCGAGAAAGGCAAGTCGCTGGAAGGCTTTTACCGGCTGTTCGAAACCTATCAGCGGATTACAGGCCAGGATTTCTACCAGTTGGCCGTACCCAGTTTGCGGAGCAAATCAACCGCGTTGCCCGCGGAACCGGCCGCTTTTACGGCTGAACTGGCCCGGTTGCGGGATCGATTCTGTGAATCGATGGACGACGATTTCAATACCGGTGCTGCCACCAGTATTCTGTTCGATCTGCGGACAGTAATAAACGCGTTCATTCATGAGCAGAAGCTCGAGACGACCGGGAAATCGAATGCCACCGCCATCGCCGCGCTGACGGCCGCCGTGACCCTGCTCAAGGAACTGGCTGCTCTCTTGGGGGTCTTTACGCGACCGTTGCCCCGGTCGAGCGCAGGCGATGATGAGTTCGCCTCGGGATTGATGGGGCTGGTCCTGGAATTACGTGCCGAAGCGCGTGCCACGAAAAACTGGCCGATGAGTGACAAGATTCGCGACCGTCTGAAGGCTCTCAAGGTTGTGGTCGAAGACCGTCCCGATGGAGTCACCTGGCGTCGTGAAGCGTAGATTTCTCGAATCCTGTGGCTGAGCGGCATATTGAACCCTGTGACACCGAAAAGCCCCGACGCAGAATCCCGTTCACGGTACCTGGGGGTTGACCCGGGGCTGAATCGAACGGGGTATGCGGTGTTTGAGCGCGGTCGCACTGGTCCCATCCTGCTCGAGGGGGGGGTAGTCCGTTCGACCCGGGGTTTGACCGTGGCTGCGCGGGTCCTGGAAATCGGCCAGGGGATTCGCGAGGTCGTTGAGCAATACCGACCCGCCGTGATGGCGATTGAACAGGTCTTTTCGACGGGACAATTTCCCAAATCGGCTCTGCTGATGGCCCACGCTCGCGGGGCGATTCTTTACGCCGCGGCTGAAGCCCAGATCGAAATCGTTCACTACACTCCCCGGCAGATCAAGCGGTTACTGACCGGATCAGGCAAGGCCAGCAAAGATCAGGTGCAACGGGCGGTACAGAACGAATTGCACTTGCGGGAAGTTCTGGAACCCAACGATGTCGCCGATGCCGCCGCCGTGGCGCTGTGTCATTATTATTCTTCGCGAGTGCTGCAATGATCACCAGGATTACTGGAAAGCTTGTCCGTCTCGACAGTGACGCCGCCACGATCGCGGCGGGAGCCTTCGAGTACGAAGTGTTCATTCCGGATTTTGTGCGTCGGCAATTGCAAACGGTCATCGGTCAGGATGTCTCATTGCGGACGATCGAGTACCTGGAAGGGAATCCGGCTCGTGGCAATCTGGTGCCGCGTATGATCGGATTCACCAACGATATCGAACGCGAGTTCTTCGACTGTATCTGCTCTGTGGACGGCGTCGGAGTCAAAAAAGCGTTGCGGGCCATGGTTCGCCCGGTTCGAGACGTCGCCGTGGCCATTGAGGAACAGGATATCAAGCAACTCAGTGCTCTGCCGGGAATCGGCGCGGCGATCGCCGAGCGAATCGTCGCCAAATTGCGGCGCAAGATGGCGAAGTTCGCGCTGCTGATTCAGAGTGAACTGCCGGCCGAGCAAATTGCCGAGCGAGGAGTGCTCAACGACGCCTACGAAGCCCTGGTTGCTTTGGGGCATTCGGCTCCCGATGCCCGGGAGAAAATCGAGCGAATCGCCAACAGCAGCCGAAAGTTCAAATCGGTCGAAGAAATCCTCGACGAAATCTATCGCACCCAGCAGAAATAGTGGGCCACCGTGTTCAGGGCCAGCCTGGGGTCGCCCCGCGCAGGGACCATTACGGCCCGGTCAACCGGCCGACTGGCTCGCTGGCCGGGGCGCCGCCGTCAACTTTCGGTTTGACATTCACTATCAAGTCTGGCACACTGACTTATTGAACAAGTCTTCACTTCCCGTTCGAGGAATACCGCATGGCCGGGCGTTTCTATATCGTCATCTGGGCTGTTGTTTTGTGTACCGGCTGGGGCTGTTCAAGCAGTTCGTCCAGCACGGATGCGGGAAGCGCGTCAACGACAACGTCTGCCACCACGACGGCATCGACGGGATCTGCCCCCATGGGAATGGGAGCGCCTGGTGGTTCGCCTGGCATGTCCAGTGGAGCCCCACCCTCTTCGGCACCTCCCGTCGACACCAAGCCAGCCGCACCGGCGTTAAACATTTTGACGCTCATTCCCGAAGATCTCGAAGTCGCTGCGGGGGGCAGTCTGACGGCCATGTCAGATTCTTCGAATCCCTACTCGGAAACGCTGTTAAATCAATTCCGGCCTGTTATTTCGATGCTGGAAGGGGCGGGTGTCTCGACCTCGGATATTGAAAAGATCTGGTGTGGTACCACTCGGGCGCGCGGCGATGTGATCGTATGCGTACAGACCAAAGCTGAGCTCAATACGGGGGCCATCACCAAAGCTTTGGCTACGACCGATGCCGCCGAGAAGGTCGGCAGTGCCAGCATTTACGCCGTCACGAGAAATACGGAATTCAACAATTCGGTCGGATTCGTGAACAGCCGGACTCTGGTTCTCGGCAGAAAAGAAACCGTTGTTGCGGCGCTGAATAATCCCAAGGCTGGCTCGGTTCGAGCGGGACTCGACGCGTTGGGGACGGACGAGCCCATCTTCTGGATCTCGGGTATCGGCGATGATTCGTTCAAGAAACTGAACATACGCGGATTCGAGAGCCTGAACTGGTTTTCCGCGGGGGCTCCCAAGCCGCGCGGTATGGCATTGTGCCTGGCCTATGCCAGCAGCGAAGCCGCTGCCGGCGGGCAGTCTCCGGGGGGCATGGGAATGCCGGCGATGACCGGAGGATCGGGGGGCACGCCAGCTCCGATGGGTTCGATGCCCGGAGGGCCGGGCGGTACTCCCGCACCGATGGGATCAGCTCCGGGAGGCAGTGGCGGCAGTCCCCCTCCGATGGGCGCTGGTATGCCGGGGATGGCTGGCTCGGGTGGGCCGGGCAAATCGGCGCAGGCCGCCAATAGCGGACCGAAACGGGTCGAGGTTCGCGTGGCCTGGAATTTCCCGTCGGAAGCCGCCGCCGGACAGATGGAAACGGTGTTGAAGAAATTCCTGTCGGCCTTGAACGAGGCTCAAAAAGCGCTCTCTTCGCTGGCCAACAATGCCGGTGGATCGGCACCGGGGGGAGCTTCGATGCCCCCGGGAGCGCCGGGGGCGGGGGGGATGACGCCTGGTATGCCCGGAATGGCGCCCGGTGCGCCAGCCGGTGGCGCGGCCCCGTTGGGACAAGGGGCGCCTCCAGGTGGTGCCGCTCCTCTGGGGGCCGGCGGAGCACGTCCTGGTGGACTGGAAGAGTTTCCCCTGGAACTGTTTCCGCTCTTGCAGCAGGGACGTCCGCCCGCAGGAGGCGATAACCGCAGCATGCCTCCGACAGGTGGCCGCGACAACCGGAGTATGCCTCCCACAGGTGGCCCTGACAATCGCAGCATGCCTCCGACGGGCGGGCCAGATAACCGCAGTATGCCACCTACGGGTGGACCGGATAATCGCAGTATGCCTCCCACGGGAGGTCCCGACAATCGCAGCATGCCTGGCTCGGGCGGATCGGCCCCAGGTGGTATGCCTTCACCCGGAGGGATGAATCCCGGCATGAATATGGGGAATACCGGAGATGATCCGAATGTTGTCGTGTATCGGATTGAACGCTCGAAGGAATTCTTGCGGCTGGTCTACCGAGTTCCGGCTGACGATCAGGCGACCGTTGCCAAATTGATCGGCCGGATGACAGCGGCCAGTGGCATGACCGCTATTGATGATGGGTTGTACTCCGGTACGCTGCCTGCCCTCTACAAAGGGATCGTGGACTGGCAAGCGGCCAAGCCCGACCCGTTGTTGGGGGCGAAAGTGATCGATGCCAAAAAACAGATCATTTACTCGTACAGCTGGATGACGGAACTGCTGCCCTACGTCGGTTACGAAAATCTGTATTCAAAACTCGACATGTCTCAGACCTGGACCGCTTCATACAACTTGCCTTACGCGGCGACTGTGGTGCCTGCGTTCTTGAATCCTGCCGATCCGCGAGCCACCTGGGACGGATTGGGGCCGGCTTTGGCTGCCACGCATTTTGCGGGGATGTCGGGTGTGGAAGATGGGCGGAATGTCATTGCGGCGATGTTGCCTCGGACCGACCCGCGTGC
>JAFEBR010000693.1 GCA_018242565.1 Planctomycetota bacterium
CTGATACTTCATATAATGGGGCGACGATCGGGGCGCGTGGATGGAAGCAGACATGAACAACTACGACGCGGAGCACGTGACCACGAACCACCGGCAGATGAGCGCGCAGCAGTGGCAGAAGGTGTACTACCGGGCTTGGCATCTGTACTACAGCCGCCAGCACGTGGAAACGCTGCTGCGCCGGGCGATGGCCGGGGGATCCAGCATCAAGCGCGTCGCCGCGATGATCTTCCTATACCACGGCAGCTACCGCTTCGAGAACGTCCACCCGCTCCAGCGGCACGCGTCGCCTCGGACTTCCCCGGGAAAATCCGCTGGTTTTCTACCCGCGGCAGCTGTGGGAAACGCTCACGAAGTACGTGTCGGTGGGCGCTTATTACTTGTGGCTACAGCGGTTGCGGCAGCGCATCGAAAGGGACCTCGCGCCGCAGCCGATGCCGATCTGGTATTGACTCCTCCAGACCCCGCAGCAGGCCCGCCGAACCAGGGGAATACCGCGTAGGTATGGACGAGAAGTGAGGAAAGGCGATCCGAATACCGGTTCGCCGAAACGTATCAACCGGAGGACGCCATGAAACAGCTCATCGTTGTGTGTCTGGCAAGTTTGCTTCTCGCGGGCGGCCAGAGTGAGGCCAGGGCCGATGACAAAGCTGAGGGGAGCGCTACGGCGAACCTGCCGCGTGAAGTTCTGGAGGCCCTAAGCGGCGAGGTGAACCCGCAGGCGAAGGCGGCGGTCTCGGCACTGATCGAGGTGGTGAGGAAGGAGGCAATGTCGGGGGACAAAGCCCTCTTCGACAAAGCGTCCGGGGCGCTCGTCAAGATCGGCGTCCTGGCGGCTCGTGACGTCGGCACACTCCTGGACGACAAGGAGAAGGTGGAGGTCGGCCGGGCGGCCACCAAGATCCTCGGCGACATCGGGCCGATGGCGTTAGTCGGCGGGGCGGTGAAGCCGCTGACGGAGCGGTTGAAGAAAGACCCGGACGATACCGTTCGCAAGAATGCCGCCGTGGCCCTGGGCGAGCTGCGTGTCGCAGGGGCGTTCCAGGCGCTCATCGACGCACTGCCCGACAAGGCACCTGAAGTTCGCCTGGCGGCTGCGGAGGCCCTGGGAAAGATCTTTGAACAGCAGAAGCCGAAGGCGGAAGAGGATTAACAGACGAGGGGGAAACCTGAGTTCCGGCAAGGGATCGGGCTTGCCGGGCACCCGGGCCGACGCGGAGGGCACGAAGTGACTGAGGACAACTTCCGGCGCGGCGGGTCCGGCTTCCGCCCCGTGCGCAAGATCCGGGCGGCGTTGGAGGGCATCCGGCATGCCGTGCTCCGGGATTTCAGCGTCCTGTACAAGTTGTTGCTCTCGGTCGCGTTCCTGACCGTCGCCGCCGTCTACGAGACGCTCTTCCACTTCCTGTTCGTGCTAGCCGTCACGGGGCTGATGCTGGTCGCGGAGGTCTTCAACACCGTGGCGGAGGCCCTCTGTGACTACGCACAGCCGCGGTATGACGACCGGATCAAGGCGATCAAGGACATGGCCGCCGGGGCCGCCATGATCGCGATCCTGATCTGGTACACCGTCCTCTTTGTGGTGCTGTACGAACTGGTCACAGGAACCGAACTGTTCACGGCGCCCAGCGCGACCGGCTGACGCCGCTACCCCAGGTGCAGCTCAATCTCTTCAGTCCGCGTAAGCGACGCGACCGCGGTGTACGCTTTGGCGAGCGTGAAGATGCGCTCGCTACTCTGTGCGAGATCCTCCTCGGAGACGGCCTCGATGGCTTCCAGAATCAACCCGTACAGTCGCTGCTCCACCTGATCGGCCGAGGCGGTGGATGTTTCCGGCGGTTGCGGGTACTTGATTTCGTCGAGAACCTTTTGGACGCGGGCACGCACGTCGCCAACGACGGACTGAAGCTCTTGCTATTAGGGAACGAGCGACAGAACCTCCGGGTCCAGCACGCCGACCCGGCTCCCTTCGGCAGACGGATGCACAAGGAATGTCGTCGTCAGAAGCAAGGCGGCTTCGGGCGCGATCTCAAGAGCGCGGGGCGAGAGTTGCGAATTCGAAGCGGTCACGAGGGTATACGTCCCACTCCGGCGACCCTCTGACCCGGTTGGGGCCGCCGCATGGATTTCGGCGGTCTGATCGAATCCCTGCTGCTTCAACGCTCGCTTGAGACGGCGAAGTGCCTCTTTTGGGGGAACAGCGAGTTCCTGTGCGCGTATAAACTCCATGCCGGCCGGGTTGCCTTGATTTGGCATGACAGGCTCCTTTCATGGTTGCTGATATTTCCTTAGGGAACCACGCTGGTTCACCGATTCTTGATTTCCCTGGTCGCCCCTTCCAAGAGCCGGACGTTGCGGATGACAAACCGGCTCTTCGGCAAGGCCGGCAGCCGCGCATAGTCGATACTCAAGTCCTGCTCCGGCACGTCGTACCTGACACCGCCTGCCAAGAAGTTTGACGACACCTTGATCAGTTCGATGGCGATCCACTCCCCCGGGCAGCGGTGGTTCTTATGATGATCCCCGCCCCCCTGGGGAATGAAGTTGAACGGGCATCCGTCCCAGCGGCGAAACTGCTCTGGCTGAAACGCCTCCGGCTCCTCCCAGGTCCGTGGGTCGTGGTTGGTGCCGTATAAATCCAGCGCCACCAACCGCCCCTCGGGAAAGTGGAAACCTTTCCAATCGAAGTCGTGCCGCACCCG
This sequence comes from Planctomycetota bacterium, assembly GCA_018242565.1. Classification (GTDB taxonomy): domain Bacteria; phylum Planctomycetota; class Planctomycetia; order Planctomycetales; family Planctomycetaceae; genus JACQFH01. Next base: position 2,703 of record JAFEBR010000693.1, read on the forward strand.
CGCCATAACAGCGGGGAAGAAGGGGTAGAGCCGCCGGACCTCCTGCGCGAACAGGTCCGCGTAGCCGGCCCAGTCGCAGACGGCTCGGGACAGTATCTCGTTCACTTCTTCGTAAAGCACGATCTGGTCCATCCCTGCCCATTTCCGCGCGTAGATGCCGCACCAATTGGTGGCGATGGACCCTAGGCGATCGATGCGCTCGGGGGCCATGAGCGACATGAACATCTGCTTGCGGTGTTGGTGTGCCTCGCCGTCGAGCCCTTGAACGCCGCCCTTGCCAAAGAGTGTCTTCTTAAGCCAGCCGGGCGCGACGCCCTCGCGGGTGAAGCGGTCTTCATCGTAGAACAGCGCAGCTGCTTCCGGCCCTGTCATGCAAATGGTCTTCCGAAACATGAGCCGCGTCTGGAAGAGGTCGGACCAGTAGCGCCGACAGCGTTTCGAGATGAATTGGTACGGATCACGGAGCAGTGCCAGCGTACTTTCCGGCCACTTGTCACGGGGTATCTCAGGCATCAGGTCTTCTCCTCAGCGGCGGAACGTCGTCTGCATTGGGGGCGCTCGCCATGCATAAATGCCGAGGATGAGCGAAACCACTGCGTTCACGATCGCGCCCCACATATGCACAGTCGGGGTTTCGGCGAACCAACCGAAAATGTGCACTGTCGTGCCCGAGAGCCAGAAATAGGTGTGGATAAAGGCATGAAACGCTTCCGCTCCACACAGGAACTTGGCTACCTCTTTCAGTCGGTTCATCGTTAACTTGCTCCTTCCTTCCCGTTAGGTCAAAGGCAGCTTGGAAGATGTCAGGGCCGATATAAAGAAACAATGGGGAACATCGAACACTTGGGACCTGAATCCGCTATCCTCATACAGATCAAAACTTAGGTCTCATCCTTTGCCTCTCATGCCCGCAGCATCCGAAGGCCGTCGGCGATCACCAGCAATTCGCTAACCTCTCCAGAGAAGTCTCGGACATGCCCGAACTTGCCCGGCTGTCCTGGAGAACTGACGCTGATAACCGCATGGGTGTCGCAGGAGAACTCCGTTATTGAGCAACACTTCCCGATTGCAGCGAGAGTGCGGATTATACGTGCAATTTCCGCTATCGGCAGTTTGACATGCGTGTTCTGTAACCTAGGTTTGACTGTAAATGTTGCAATCGTGGCAGTGATCCAGCCGTGCGGATCGAAGGCCGGACCTAAATCTGAGCCAATACACGGGGCCGCGATTTCCGCCATGTCCCGCGTTCCGCGACTCAGGTTGTCTCACAATCTGAATCGACACAAACCATTGTCCATTTCCATCCTTGAAAGAGACGCACATCATGAAGACACACCGTTCCAGAATGCTTTTGGGACTGGGACTGTTGTATTGCCTGGCTGCTTCAGCGATCGCCAGCACGCCGTCCTCCTTCCAGTCCAACTACCGGCCCCTGGGGTTGCCGGTCATGGCGCAGGTCCAATTAGCCGGTTCTGACAGCCAATCCCAAGCCTTTCAAGCCCTCGCCCCCGGCTATGTGAGCTACATCCAGAAAATGCTTCCCGAAGGAGTGGCCTTCACCGGATCGGGGCTCTATCAATTGGATCCTCGAAAGCTGTATTTCATGTTCTCCTACGCGCCGCGGGTCTATTATGTCTATGAAGGAGCCTGCTATAACAACGCCCTCGGCGCCACCATTGCCACGGCGAGCTCTCCGACCAACCAAGTCCTTTCAGGGAATACGTTCACAATCTTTCCCTTCGTCCACTCGAGCATCGGTCCCGTTTGCACTACCGGCTCCGGGAAACGTTCGACAACCGAACCGTTGATATTGGGAGACTGGGTGCAATTGCCGACAGTCAATGCCGGCCAGCAACTCGCGTTCTTCGTCATGGCCGACATGAACAGCAGTAGTGTTCCCGCACGCACGTACTATAACGGATCGAGTAATAATCCGGACAATTTCCAGCACTTGGTGGCGTTCCTTCCAGACCAAAGCCAGTACATTATCATCGGCTTCGAGGATATGTTCAACGGCGGGGACAAGGACTGCAACGACGTCATGTTCGTCGTCGACGTCGGCCCGAACAATGCCGCCGCGCTGCGCAATTCCAGCACGCTCCCCCAATAGCATCTCTGTCGTGATGCCTCCTGGTCGGAGTGTCATCGCACATTCTCCGCGCGATTTATCGCATGAGTGTGCGATGACACTTCGCGCAGCGATGGCGCAGCAGAGTGCGAACTGCTTCATTCTGTGCTGCCGGATTTAGGAGCTTGGCCACCTCTTTTAGTCGGTTCATCGTTAGCTTGCTCCTTCCTACCGTTAGGTCAAAGGCAGTTTGGAAGATGTCAGGGCCGATATAAAGAAACAAGGGGGAACATCGAACACTTGAAAACTGAATCCGCTATCCTCATACAGATCAAAACTTAGGTCTCATCCTTTGCCTCTCATGCCCGCAGCATCCGAAGGCCGTTGGCGATCACCAGCAATTCGCTAACCTCATGACCTATAACGGCAATCGGCAAGGAGAATGCGCCTGCCACTGCCCCAATGACCAGCACTCCGATGACCAGTGCCGACAACACAAGGTTTTGATTCACGATACTTTGGTTCCGCTGGGCAAGTCGCAGGGCGTAGACCAGCTTCTCCAAATCGTCCGCCATCAAGGCGACATCGGCCGTCTCTAGGGCAACGTCGGTGCCTGCCGCTCCCATTGCCACCCCGATGGTAGCTTCCGCAAGGGCCGGGGCGTCATTGACGCCATCGCCGACCATCGCGACATGACCATACCGCTTTGCGAGTTCACGTATCTTGCTGACCTTGTCCTCCGGCTTCAGGTCGGAGTAGACCTCGTCGATCCCGATCTCTCGGGCGATGGCCTGGGCGGTCAATTCGTTGTCGCCAGTGAGCATCACCACTTTCTGTATCCCAGCGGCGTGAAGGGCCTGGACGGCATCGCGCGCATTCGGGCGGACGTTGTCCCGGATGGCCATAAGGGCCCACACTCCTTTCTCGTCGCCGATCAAGATGACCGTCTTCCCTTCTGACTGGAGTCGCTGAATATCCTCCTTCACCGCGTCCAGTCCCAACCGCAGTTCCTTTTGAAAGAAGTCCGGTTTTCCGACGTAGACGGCCGAACCGTTCCATCGAGCGGAAGCGCCTGCCCCCGTCAGCGAGCGGAAATCATCGACTTCGTCCGGAGTGATGCTTTGAGCTTCGGCATACCGAACAACGGCCATTGCCAGCGGGTGTTGGCTCCGTCGCTCGATACCTGCGGCGACGGCCAACATGTCCGACATAGAGTGCGTCGCACCGCTCCCACCACGTCCCGGTAGCACGTCGGTCACTTCCGGCTCTCCGCGCGTGATCGTACCGGTCTTGTCCAGTGCCACTACCTTCACCTTGGCCAACTCTTCGACATGCACGCCACCTTTGATGAGCACGCCGTTCCGAGCACCAGTGCCGAGAGAGGCCACCAGGGTGATGGGGATCGAGATAACCAGGGCGCACGGCGCGGCAGCGACGATAAAGACGGTCGCCCTCGTGACCCATGTCAACCACTCTCCGCCCAGGACTAGCGGGAGCAAGACCGCGATCAGTACACCGCCGAGAAGCACTGCGGGGCTGTACCATGTGCCGAAGCGCTCAATGAACCGCTGGCTCTTCCCTTTCTTTTCTTGCGCCTCCTCAACCATTTGAATAATGCGGGAGACCGTGTTTTCGGCGAAGGTTTTTGTCGCCCGCACGTCCAAGGCACCTTCGCCGTTGATACTGCCCGCGAACACCGCGTCGCCCGGTTCCTTCTCCACCGGAACGCTTTCGCCGGTCACGGGCGCTTGGTTCACGCTGGACCGACCTGTGATAACCTCGCCATCGGTGGCGACTGACTGACCTGGCTTGACCAGGAACACATCCCCGGCCTGGATATCCTCCACCGGTATCTCCACTTCCTGACCATTGCGCCGCACCGTCGCGCGTTTGGGCGTGAGATCCATGAGCGCTTTGATGGCCGCCCTGGTTTTCTCCTCCGTGTAGCCTTCGAGAGCTTCGCTAATCGAATAGAGAAACACGAGCATCGCCGCCTCGGCCGCCTGGCCCAGGGCGAAAGCTACCACGGCAGCCACACTCATCAGCAGTTCGATGCCGATGCGACGTTCGTAAACGAGTTCCTGAACGGCTTCTCGCCCGAAGTAGAATCCACCAACCACAACGGAGACGAAATAAATGCCCGTGCTCACCGCGCTCGAAACGCCGGTCCAAGAGATTGCCCACCCCGCAAGAAGAAGGAGGCCAGAGGCGACTGAGGCGAGGACTTTTGGGTTCTTCCAAGGAGGCAATGACTGCGGCCGCTCCCGTTCGTTGGAAACCGGGAACCCGCTGGCGGCAAGGTGGGACTCCAACTCTGCGCGGGAAGTCCGCGCTTCGTCGAGGGCAATGCGCACCTTTGCGGCTGACGGAAATACTTGAAGGATTTCAACGCCAGGAACACGTTCCAACCCCCTGCGTAGTCGAGCGGCGTCATGTTCACAATCCAGATTGGCGACGCGGAGATCGACATTTTGCATGACTTGATCCTTCCTTCTACGATGTCGCACTTAGCAGGTTTGCCGCTTTTAGTAAAGTCTCTTGTTCGCGCTCTGCTACAATCCGGCGAATGCCCTCGCTTCATAATCGGTTTTTGCGAACGTCGATTTGGGCCGCAGCTCAGCCCACCAGCGCAATCCAATGCCCGCTGAACGAAAATGTCATCTTTCGCTGCTTCAACTATTTTGTTTTGCACTTCATAACGCTACTTGGTCGTCAACGTGCGCCTTTACAACTGAACGGAAATCACCATTTATCCATTATTGTCCAATCTGCGCAGCGGGGAGAAGTTGCTTTGCGGCTCGATCTTTTACTTCATTAAGCAACGCACGTTGCCGTTGCGTCGCTCCACCGGGCTGCGACTGAAGTGCAGAACCAATCGCAGCGGGATTAAGACCGCCGGTTAGTTGAAGCCCGTCGATTTCTATGACGACTTTTCGCAATTCGGTAAGAGACTCAATATAGGCGACACGGGCTTCGGCATATGCTTGCTGCGCGGCGAGTACATCTCGGAACGGCACTTCACCGCCTCGATACGATTGTTGCGTCAGTTTGAGATTCTCCTCGGCGTTTGGCAAAATCGACTGATACAGCCGTTCCGATTGGACGCGGCTCGTCTTGTAACGGCGGAACGATTCGACCAGTTGATCGCGCAGCACCAGTTGCACCCGACGGATTTCCGCTTGGTCGGCACGAATATCCGCGTTCGCCTTATCGATGTTTCCCTGGTTCCGGTTGTAAAACGGAACCGGCAGTGCGATCAATGTGCTGACCGTTGTCGAGTTCGTAACCCGATCATAGTCCGTGACGTTCTGTAGGGTGACATTGGGAATTACTTGAGCTTTCGCGGATCGAAGCTCCGCCCAGCCGTGATCCAGCTCCGATTCAGACGCTCGCAATTGCGGACTTTCCGCTAGTAACGTTTGCCAACAGGAATCCAAATCACGAAGTGGAACGCCTTCACTCAAGTCTCCAGAAAGCGGCGTGAGTTTTAATGTAGGTGTTCCGAGCATTACAGCCAGTTGTTCCCATGCGGCCTCATAACGGTGACTTGCCTCAGCCAAATTGATCCGCGACGTCTCAAACAGCATTTGTGCTTGCAGCACGTCTGATTTAGAAACGGTCTTAGCATCGAACAAAGTCTGGGCAGTAGACAGGCTTTCTTCAGCCAGACGTTCCAGTTGCTTCGTAACCTCAACCACCATTTGTGCGCCCAACACTTCGTAATACCGTATTGTCAAGTCATTTAGAACGCGCATCTCCTGCGCTTTTTGATCCCACTGAAGACGTTTTATTTCCTGCGATGCTGATTGTTGCGCGAGAGACAGTTTGTTTGCCGTGACAATCTCCTGGCTCAGAAATACCCCATTCGATTGTTTTGGAGCCGACTGGTTGGCCGTGGAATTTAGGTAGCCGACTTGTGGATTTGGATAGAGTCCCGATTGACGGTAAAATCCGCGTTCTTGATCGACCGCTGCTCCTGCCTGGAAAAGCGTCGGATTGTTCTGCATCGCAATCACCTTCAGGTCCTCTAACGACAGTGGTTCATCAGCGGGAGCGGTGACAATGCCTGGTTCAATTTCTTCTGGCGGATCGGTCGCCACAGCGGGCGGTGTCGGTTGAACGTCACGATTGGCACTCACCAACTTGATTTGCGAACGACCTGTCAGCGGAACAGGAGTTTCTTCGGCTGACAGGTCAGCTTCATCGGTCGATTTGGCATCGACCGGAGTAGAGCTCGATTGAACGGGCTTGTTTCCGGAGACCGTGAGCTGGTCGGATCGCGTGTGTGCGCAACCAACAAGTAGGGCGCCAAAAGTCGGGGCGAGCAACCCCACCAGAAACAATCGCGACATTGTAAAGCCCTCCCTGGCTCAGATTTGAAGCGACAGACAGCTCCGCGCATGTGCAATTAACAGCGCGCACGATTGATCGACCGTAAAAGTCTCTAAACATGCGTTGGTGTGGCTGTAGCAACCGACTACTTCGGTGGTTTCGTAGTGAAGGTGCCCATCGACCCGTGGAGTTTGATGGGCTGTTCGCCGCCGCGCTCAACGGTCTCCCACACGGCGCGGGGCGAAACGGAGCCGCCGGGAGTGCAAGTTACGCGAAGTGTTCGCTGCTCAACATCCATCGTTGCCTTCTCGACGTGGGGCAGCTCCGACAGCTTCTGCACGATCTTCTTGCCGCAGGTTGGGCACAGTTTCTTGACGGTGACGACGGTCGGTATCTGCGGTGGAGCCGCCACAGCCACGTGGGAAGCGGCCAAGCAGACGATGCTCCATGCCAATAGAATGGCAATACGCTGACGCGGATTCATAGCAAAAGTCCTTTCTTATGATGACCAATCCTTGGTAATTGCCGCCGGTTCGCCGTCCCATTCGGGATGGCTACGGAAGCCCGAAGCGTCGTCTTGAGTAGATGTAATCGCCCTCTTTGGGAGCGTTGATTCGTGTGAGCAGCCGCACATACATCCCTGCTGCGACAAACAGAACAGGACGAGGCCCGTCCATTGCCACGCCTGCCGAATGCGCAGCAATTCGATTCTGGAATTCATCGTCACTCCTCAAGCGCTGGCGGCTTCTTACCGAACTTCGCTTCATAGCGTGCGGCGAACTTTTCAGCGAACTCGGGGTGGCAGATGAAGCATTGTGATTCCGGGCGGCTGTGCTCCTTGCACCAGTCGCCTTTCTTCTTGAAGTCCGCGGCAACCTTGGCGCTACAGAGTGCGCATTCCCCTTCCGGCACCCCGTGCTCTTTGCACCACCAGCCGTCTTGATCGGGATTGGCATTCGCTGCTGCCGCCCCGGTCTTAGCCGCTGCGCCCTCACCCGGCTTCGTCGCGCCGCAACCACTGAGGGCGGCTACTCCGATTCCGATAGCGACCACTGACACGATCCACGATTTCCGAATGAACATGGCATCTCCTTATGGGCAATAGCCCCGGCTTAGGAACATCACACTGAAACGGTCTCGGATTCCGGTCGAGACTCGAACGATTCCTCTGAATGGCCAATCGCTTCCTCGTCGTCGTGTGAGCGAGTTGGAAGATTGAAAATCATGTACAGGACGCGTAGCACAAGCAAGCTCATGATCATAGCGCTGCACACTCCGCCAATGACCACCGTGGCCAGCGGACGCTGCACCTCCGCCCCCATTCCTGTGCCAAAGGCCATCGGGACGAAGCCCAGGCTCGCCACCAGCGTGGTCATCAGGATCGGACGCAGCCGCGTCATGGCGGCTTCCTCGACAGCCTGGTCCAAGGTGCGCCCGCGCCGCCGCAGCATGTGGATCGTCGAGACTAACAGCATGTCGTCTAGCACAGCCACGCCCGAAAGCGCGATGAATCCGACGGCGGCGGAAATCGAAAATGGCATATCGCGAATCCAGAGAGCGACGATGCCGCCAATCCAGGCGAAGGGCACTCCTGTAAAGACTCGGATTGAATCGATTACATTGCGGTAGGTCATGTAAAGCAGCGCGAAGATCATGACCAGGGCGACAGGAACTACGAGCATCAAACGTGCTTGGGCGCGCTGAAGGTTTTCAAACTGCCCGCCCCACTCGACACGGTAGCGGCCGGCTGGCAGTTGCACTTGCTCTGCGACCTTACGGCGTGCCTCAGCGACGAAGGTTCCCATGTCTCGTCCGCGCACATTGGCCGAAACCGTGATGCGACGCTGATACCACTCGCGCTTGATCGTGTTCGGCCCTTCCACGGTCTCGACCGTGGCCAGACGCGACAGCGGAATGTTCTCTCCTGAAGGCGTCGCCACGAGGATCGACTTGATGGCCTCGGAATTGGCTCTGGCCTTTTCGGGAAGGCGAACCACCAGTGGAAATCGCAATTGTCCCTCGTAGACCTCACCCACATGATTGCTGCCCAGCGATTCAATCAAGGCCAGAATGGTTTTCGCGGGGATGCCGTACCGGGCAATCTCGTCCTGGTTGATACGGATCTGAAGCACGGGCTGGCCGGTCATTTGTTCCGTGCTAACATCCGCCGCGCCATCAATTGAACGGAGCACTTTTTCGATTTCGTTCGACTTGCTCACCAGGATGTCGAAGTCGTCGCCGTACAGGATGGCCGCAACATCCGAGCGGACGCCCGAAATCATCTCGTTCATCCGCATCTCGATCGGCTGGGTCATCGCGAGTCGCGGGCCAGGCAGGTCGTGTAGTTCATCCTGAATCAGAACAGCCAGTTCCTCTTGCGTGTGCGCACGCTTCCACTGTTCACGCGGCCTGAGCGTGATGAATACGTCAGTCAGCTCGACACCCATCGGATCGGTGGCCACTTCCGCCGTGCCAACGCGACTCCAGGCTTGGGCGATCTCTGAGGGAAACTTCTCCAGTAATGCCCGCTCCATTTGCGTGTTGTAGCGATTGGTTTCTTCCAGGTCGGTCCCGGCCAGACGCACTACGTTGACCACGATGGCCCCTTCGGAGAGCCTGGGTACGAATTCTGAGCCAAGCTGCGGGGCGATCAGGCCGAAGGCAACTACCAAGGCACCCACCGCGAACAGTATCACAGCCAGCTTGTGGGTCATCGTGAAATGCAGCACAGGTGCGTAAAGCCGCTTCAGGACGCGGATGAGCAGCGGATCGCGCTCTTCCATATTCCTGGGGAGACACAGACTGGCCAGCACCGGCATTAGCGTGAGAGACAAAACCATCGAGCCGGCCAAGGCAAAGATGACTGTGAGCGCCATCGGCCGAAATAGCTTTCCTTCGATCCCTTCCAGTGTCAGGATCGGCAGATAAACGATCATGATGATCAGCTCGCCAAACATCGTTGGCTTGCGGACCTCGACGGCGGCGTCGCGGACCACGTCGAGCATACTTCGCCGGCGATTGTCCCCGTGCGCGATATGTCGCACGCAGTTCTCAACCATCACCACCGAGCTATCCACAACCAGCCCGAAGTCAATTGCACCGAGGCTGAGCAGGCTCGCTGAAATGCCGAATCGCAACATGCCCGAAAACGCGAACAACATGGCCAGCGGAATTGCCAGTGCCACAATGAGTCCTGCCCGAAGATTGCCCAGGAAAATGAACAATACGGCGACGACGAGCAGCCCGCCTTCTAGCAAGTTTCGCTGGACAGTCTCAATGACATGGTCGATCAGTTCGGTTCGGTCGTAAACGGTTTGAATCCGCATGCCGAAGGGCAGCGTAGTTTTGATCTCTTCCAATTTTTTCTTGAGCGCCTGGGTCACTGAATGGCTGTTCTCGCCCATCAGCATGAAACCCAGGCCGAGCACCGCTTCGCCACGGCCGTTGGCGGTTACGGTCCCCCGGCGAATCTCGTGACCGATTTGCACGTTGGCCACGTCGCGGACACGGATCGGTACGCCGTCCTTGGCGATGATGACGATGTTGCCGATCTGTTCAATGTTCACAGTTCGTCCAACACCTTGAACGAGCTGCAAGCGCTTTTGCTCGACAATCGTGCCGCCGCCGACATTGCGATTGTTGGCGGATACCGCCTCTACTACTTCGTCGAAGGTCAATCCATGCTTGATCAGATGGTCAGGGTCGATGCGAACTTGGAATTGTTTTTCATAGCCGCCCCAACTGTTCACTTCGGCTACGCCGCGCACCGAACGCAATTGGGGCTTGACCACCCAGTCATGTGTCGTACGCAGATTCGTGAGCAGCTCGATGCGTTTCGACTCGGGCAGTTGGGAGACATCGACGCCCTCGTAAGTGAGCACGTAGTGAAACACTTCTCCAAGACCGGTGGATACCGGTCCCATTTTCGGCCGCTCGATGCCTTGTGGCAGTTCGACCGTGACTAGCCGCTGAAGCACCAGCTCGCGGGCAAAGTTGATATTGAGGCCGTCGTCAAATGTCACGACCACCTGCGATAAGCCGAACTTTGAGATCGAACGCAGCATTTGCAGACCCGGAAGGCCGCTAATTGCCTGCTCGACCGGAAAGGTAATCTGCCGTTCGATTTCTTCCGGCGAAAGTGCCGGAGCCACGGTGTTAATCTGGACCTGGACCGGCGTCGTATCGGGAAAGGCGTCGATGTCCAAATGCTGTAGCGAGACGACGCCCACAGCGGCAAACACCAAGGCGCCAAGGATGACGAGCGCACGATGACGAAGCGAAAAATCAATGATTGAATTGAGCATGAGCGGTTGAAGCCTCCTTACTTCTCCACACAAGTACAGCCTTCGCCCAAGTTATTCTTCAGGAGTTGGGCGCTAATCACGTCGCTGCCCTTCGCCGCTACGATCTCTCCCGGCAGCACTCCGGCGATGATCTCGGTGAACCCATTACTCTTCGCACCAAGCCGGACCGATCGGACATGAAACACCTTGAAACTGTCTGGGCTGTCGAAATAATGCTTGTCGCGCACGAACACAACGTGACAGCAGCCTTCCCAGTGAACCGATTCAGTCGGCACGGCAATCGTTTCCGGTTCCTCGCGCAGGATAATCTTGCCGGCACCGAACGTCTCGTCGCGGAGCCGCCGTTCTAAGTTTGGTAATTCGGCGCGAAGTTTGACCATCCGAGTTTGCTTGTCGGCCGCTGTGCTAATCCAGCTCAGCCTTCCGGTCAGTTCATCTTGGCTGCCATCGGGCCGGAATCGAACCGTCTGTCCGAGGAATAGCTTATGTGTCTCTTCCAATGGGACGTTCAGGTTCAGCCACATTCGGCTGGTGTCGGCGATTTTAAATAAGATGGCAGATGTATCGACGACCTCACCGGCGACGACGCGCCGATCCACAATCATGCCGTCCATTGGGGAACGAATCGGCAAGAGATTGGCTGTTGTTACCTTGGATAGCAATTCCGATGAAACCGCGCCCTCCAGTCCAAGGTGCCGCAACCGAGCTATCTTTTCATCGTTCGGCAATTCCCTGAGCACCTCAAGGTCAACTGGGATTCCCAGGTTGGCGAATGCCTGCTGCGACTTGAGTACCGCAACGTGCGCCTTCTCGAACGCTGTTTCGGCTTCGAGCACCTGTTTGCCGGCCACCGCTTGACCGACGCTCCTGAGTCGCTCCATCGTCTTCTGTTGCAGGCTCTCCTGCACAAGGGCATCTACCAGGTCGCTTTTCGCTTGGCCAATGAGGATGGAATCAACGACCGCCAGGACATCGCCAGCCCGCACCTGATCGCCCACGTTCTTCTCGACGTGCCAAATCGAACCTGCTGCACGCGTCGAGAGATTGGCAAATCGTGTTTCATCATAGGTGATCTCTCCATTGCTTTCTATCCATTCACTGATCAGGTGGCGGTCAACGGGCTCAACGTCCACCCCCGCCTTCTTAACGGATTCGAGGGATGCAAATTGAATGCGCCGCCGATAAACCTTGCAGGCACTATTGTTCTGTGCTCGGTCGAACCCCACTAAGGCTCTTGCGGCTCTTTCAAGGTCTGCCGTTGTCACAGCAGGCACTTTCTTGAGCTGGGCAACGTCAGGATGATGCAGCGGGCAGTTGTGAACGCCATGTTCCGCGCACCAACCGTAGTCTGGTCCTTTGGGCAGCAAGTCGGGGTTGCACTCGACGCATTTCGACTCAGGAACACCGTGCTCTTCGCACCAGTCCTGACGTACCGATCCGGCACTGCCGGTGAGCGAAGAGAACTTCGGCA
>JAFEBR010000694.1 GCA_018242565.1 Planctomycetota bacterium
CCAACGTGTCGAAATGATGCCGTTGGGCGAGCCACCAGCCAACCTGGCTGACTTTGTGGAACGCGTCGGTTGGGCTGCGGAACAGATCCTTAACCGGCGACTCGCGCTTCTCGAGCGTCTGAAATCCCCGCTCGATCAACCCGCCTTTCTGGACGATCACCTTACGGTAGATCGAATACCGATTCCTTAAATCCGGAAGCGATTCCGGGTGGGGATGCTCGGTCAATTGTTCACGCTCGGCGTATTGCCGCAGCAGATGCAGCAGCAGCGGAATCGTCAGCACGCTCTGTTCAGCAGACTGGCCGGTCATGCGGCGAAGGCCTCGGGATGGTTTTGTGAACGAGGGACCGATATTGCTTCGAAAGAGTTGAATTATCAGGTTTTCGAACGACAAATCCAATGCCAGGCCGACGGCGATGCCGACGTCATGTTCCGTGGCCCCCGGGTTGCGGTGCGGCACTCCGCGACCGAATTGTCGCCGTGCGGTCTGTTACGCGCTGAGGATGATGTAGACCCGCACGGGTGTGCTGCGTTCGAGTGCCCATTTCGTCAGCGCGACACGCTTTGCATCCCTCCTAACGCAACATGCAAATCCTGGTTGGGAGAATCCGCCGTTAGGCCTCGCCAATACGTTCCACCAACTGGGATTCATTACTCTAACGCGGTTCTTCCCGGACCAGCCGGCGGGCTTTCATTTCAAAGCGGGGCAGTGACCCGGGGGGGGCCGCCTGCACATCCGCTTGAAAATGCCAGCGGGCCTTGATGATTTCGCTGATCTGCGCCGTCAGTGACTCGACGGCGCCGGGTTCAAGAGTCGCTGCTGGCTCGATTTCAATTCGCAGATGCTGCATCCCTTTGATGGTGCACAAGACGATGCGGAATTCCCGCACTTCGGGAAATTGCCGGATGACATCCTCCAGGGCCGCGGGATACAGATTGTTGCCCCGAATCGTGAGCATGTCGTCGATCCGTCCCAGGATGCCGCCCGGCAGATACAACAGCAGATCCCGAATGGGGTCCTGTCCCGCGGTGCGCAGAACGGCCGGGCTCGTCCGTTCCGTGGATTCAGTTGGCTGGCCGGCCCGCACCCGGTCTCCCGTGCGGTAGCGAATCAGCGGGCTCCCCGTGCGTCCCAAATTGGTGACGACCAGTTCCCCTTCGTACCCCTCGGCCACGGGTTGGCCCGTCAGGGGATCAATGATCTCGGCGATGCATTCCGTTTCGATTACGTACATGCCCCCCGGCCGATCAAGGGCCTCGATGGCCAGCGGGCCGATTTCGGTCATCCCCCAGTGATCGACGACACGGGCTCCCCAGGCGGTTTCGATTTTGCGGCGCGTCGCCGGGATGTTGCCCCCTGGTTCTCCCGCCACCAGAATGGCCCGGACGGCCGACGAGGCCAGCGGTACCTCCATCTCGGCGGCGGTTTCCGCCAGGCGCACGGCGTAAGTGGGAGTGCAGCAGACGACCGTCGCCGCATTATCGAGCAGCAGGTTAATCCGCGCCTGACTGCTCATGCCGCCGGCGGCCAGGCACAGGTTGCCCAGACGGTTGGCGCCTTCGAAACCGGCCCAGAATCCTAAGAAGGGGCCGAATGAAAAGGGAAAAAACAGACGATCGTCCCGGCGCAGCCCCATGATGCTGAACAGTTGCCGCCAGGTTTGCAGGATCCATTCCCAACTGGCCGGCGTGTCGAGCCAGCGCATGGGGGTGCCGGTCGTCCCCGACGTCTGATGCAATCGTGAGTAGTGCGCGACGTCATAAGTGAGATTCGTGCCATACGGGGGGGACGCGGCCTGGTCCGCCAGAATCTCGGCTTTGGTTGTGAACGGCAGCCGACGCAGATCGTCAACCGTCTGGATGTCAGCCGCCTTCAAGCCTGCCGCGCTGAATTTTGTCTGCCAGAAACGATTTCCCGGCAGGATCTCAGCCAGAAGTTTTTTGAGGCGTTCCGCCTGCCACTGTTTCAGTTCCGACCGGGATGAAATTTCCACGTTCATTTCCGCAATTCACAGACTCTCAAATGAAGCGCTCGCCGGCAGGAAAGGCGCGTGCTCCGGAGGGTGAGGCGGCCAGGCTCCGGAACAGGCCCCGAATTCAGCGACACGCGGTGAAACCACGCGAGCGCGTTACGATTTGGGGGGGGCCGAGGTCGCTTTGAATGGAACCGGCTTCAGTTCCAGTTTCTTGACCGATTGCAGGTAATCGAGCACCGGAACCGCGTCATCGCCACCCACTTGGGCATGGAAATGCAGGTTGAAACCATGGGGGCCGCGGGCATCGATGAGTTTCGGCTCCAAAGTGAGC
>JAFEBR010000695.1 GCA_018242565.1 Planctomycetota bacterium
ATTGTCGGTGACCTCTCGGTCGCATCGACGGGCGTGACCCGCACCAACAATTTCGCTTCGAATGTCTTCGATGGCACCTCAGACGGGACTCACAACTACACCATCAATTACCTGACGGGCGAAGTTATCGCGTTGGGACTTGATTGGGGTGGCCCCGTGGTCTCCCAGTTCACCACAGGAATCCTGGGTGACTTGGGCATTACTTACGATGCCTGGCACGATTCCCTGTGGATCCAGAACTTCTATACGGGCCGAGTGACCGAGTACACGTTACAGGGCCACATCCTGACCTCGTTTCTGACCGATTCCACCAACTACAATCGCAGCGCCCTGGCGATGGATGTCGACCACACCCTCTGGTATGCCGACTTCAACACCAACACGATCGTGCACTACAGCACCGCCGGTGAATACTTGGGCAGCTCCGATTACGCGGGCCTCTTGTTTGCCTTCGGTGGTGAAATCGCGGTCGTCCCCGAGCCCACCCCCTGGTTGATTTTCGCCAGTTTCGGCATCCTGGTCGCCGTGGCGCAATTTCGTCGCTGGCTGGGGCACGTGGCCTGAGCCAACCGCCTGCCAGTCAATTTGTACGACACCTGTCGACTCTGGCCCACTTGGCTTTGCGCATCGGCCGCTGGATGCCGAGGCCAAATCGCAGACACGAACCGTAGCCGACTGCGACGACACGGGCCAAATCTGTGACCTATCCTGGCAATTCCACGTCGCGCAACAGGCGGGCCGCAGACTCGGGCGCCAAGGGATTCATATAAGCCCCAGCCCCCAGTTCAAACCCCGCAATGCCCGTGGACCGGGGCAGAATCTCCAGGTGCCAGTGATAATCGGGTCCAGCCGCTTCCCGCCAGGGGGCCGTGTGCAGGACGTAATTGTACGATCCTTCGCTCACCGACGATTCGATTTTGCCCAGGACGGTTTTCAAGACGTCGGCCAGTTCCCCGAGATCGGAAGGCGAACTGTCTTCAAAGTGACTGACGTGCCGCCTGGGAGTCACCCAGGTCTCGAAAGGAAATCGACTGGCAAACGGACAGAACGCCACAAATCCCGACGATTCCAGGACGACTCTCAACTGGGCCTGCCGCTCCTGTTCGACCAGGTCGCAGAAAATGCACGACTGCTCTCGACGATAGTACGCGTGAGCCCCCTGCAGCTCTTCGGCCACGACAGTCGGTATGAATGGCGTCGCGATGAATTGCGCATGACTGTGCTCCAGTGACGCCCCCGCCTGCGGCCCACTGTTTTTGAAAATCAAGCCGTACGCCAGGCGCGTGTCGTTGCGATGGACCAGCAGTCGTTCCTGGTAGATCGTCAATACGTCACGCAGATCGTCAACCGACTGCAATGCCACACTGGCCCCGTGTCGAGGGGTTTCGATGATGACCTCATGTACGCCACACCCCGGGCCCCATTCGAAAACACCATCCCGCAACAAGGTGCCGTCGCCTTGAGGGTGCAACGCCGGATAACGGTTGGGCACCACGCGCACGCGCCAGCCCGGCTGATCAGGGCGTGTCTCCGGATCCCGAATGGCCCGCACCTCCGGAGGCGTTTGACATTCCTGCCCAGGACAAAATGGACACGTTTCGCTCCGCTGGAGTTGAAACGTCTTTTGGAATTCCTGCGGCCGCTGACCACGATTGCTGGCGATGATCACCCAGCGACCGGTGATGGGATCTTTTCGAAGGTCAGACACGATGCACAACGCCAGACACAGACACTCGATTTGTTCTCCGCAGAAAAATCACTCCTTCTGCCGTTTGGCCCCCACAGTCGTCCAGCCTCAGCCGAAGTGCGATCTCGACACAACAGGTCGGATCATAGGCCATGAACGACGACTGCGACAGACTCAACCTGGCACCGACCGCTCCATCCGCCAGTCTCGAATCGCAATACCGCACTCCAGGTTCAAAGTTCAAAGTTGTGGGCAGTCTCGACACCCTCCAAGGCCACTCGCAACTCTCGCTATCTTTTCACACGCCCCGCCGGTACGCTCATTGACTGCCGAGGCCATTCGCAGCCAGGAAAGCGGTTGTTCAACTCAATTCCAGGGACGCCCCACATGACTGCCCAGACTCCCCCACCCTCTGTTCGACGCCTGCGCGGTTATGCGGTCGACCCCAGCCTGAGCCTGGCGGTGTCGACACAACAAGTCAACGATCTGACATACCGTGTGAACTGGGAACAACTCGACCGACGAGAGGATGAGAGCGGCCAGTCTTATCCCGGCGGAGAGTATGTCGAAATTGTCGACTTCGACCCGGCCAGTGGACGCTTCTACGAACCGGTTGACCTCGATGATCCCCACTTGCTCGCCCAGGATGGACATGCCCCCAGCGTGAGCAATCCGCAGTTCCATCAACAGATGGTGTATGCGGTGATCATGACCACGATCAAGAATTTCGAACAGGCGCTGGGGCGGAAGATCCTCTGGGCCGAGAATATCCCGGCGCCACAAACGCATCATCAGGGCACCACTCGCAAAGCGGTGGATTTTGGATTTGTGCAACGACTGCGGGTCTATCCCCATGCACTGCGGCAGGCCAATGCGTTTTACGATCCGAACCGCAAATCGTTGCTGTTCGGTTATTTTGACGCCACCCCGGCGGCCCAATTACCGGAATCACGCACAGCCTTGCCCCCTGCCGGAGCGACCGTCTTTACGTGCCTGAGTCACGACATCGTGGCCCACGAAACGACTCATGCCATTCTGGATGGTCTGCATCGGCGTTACATCGAATCGACCCATCCGGATACAAGCGCCTTTCATGAAGCCTTCGCCGACATCGTCGCGCTGTTCCAGCACTTCACCTTTCCCGAAGTCCTGAAACATCAGATCGCGGCGACACAAGGTGACCTGAAACGGCAGAACATGCTGGGGCAATTGGCCCAGGAATTTGGCCGGGCCACCGGAAGCTACGGCAGCCTGCGTGATGCCATTGGCGAAGTCGATGAACAATCAGGCCAATGGAAACCGCGCACCCCCAACCCGGCCGATTATGCCACCCAGATGGAACCTCACGATCGCGGCGCCATCCTGGTCGCTGCCGTGTTTGCTGCATTTCTGGCCATTTACCAGACCCGCGTCACGAAATTGCTGCGCATCGCCACCGGTGGCACAGGTATCTTGCCGCAGGGTGACCTGCACCCCGACTTGATCGATGAAATGGCACAGACGGCCGCCAATGTGGCCCGCGATGTGCTGCGTATTTGCATTCGCGCACTCGATTACTGTCCACCGCTGGATCTGACCTATGGCGACTACCTGCGCGCCCTGCTGACCGCGGACTACGACATGGTCGCCGAGGATGTCCGCGCGTACCGAGTGGCATTCGTCGAGGCGTTCCAGAAACGGGGCATCCGGGCCCCAGTCGTAAAGAGCATGGCGGTCGAGGAATTGCTGTATCCGCTGTCCCCCGGGCCGCTGCGGGTCCCGTCGCAAACTCAAATCGGGACATTTCTCCGGGAGCTGAAAAACTCGGTCGGGTATCTCACCGACCGCCAAGAGATTTACAACGAAACCAAAAAATTCATCAAGGGCCACGCCGGGCTGCACCACTTGATCCAGACCTGCTTTGCCACAGGCGAAGATCTCGCCGCTTTTCGTCAATTGAGCGGCCTGATGTTTCCGCCTGATCGACAGACATCCGAGGCCTTGGGGCTGGAGTGGGGCCATTTGTCGAGCAACATGGCGTCTTATGCCGTCAGCAATGTCTGGCTGGCCAACCGTGTGACCCCCGACGACACGATCGTCAATCACGTCATCATCACGCTGGCCCAGAAACGGGGAGTCCGCTTCCAGGTCGACGACGGGGGGCAAACAGTCACCGTCGACAAAAAAGGGTATTTTGTTCCCGACAACACGCCCCACGACAAATGGGGAGACCACCACATCATCTTTCGCGGGGGCTGTACCCTGATTTTCGACCTGGACACGCTGAAATTGCGGTATGCCATCAAGAAAGACATTGATGACCAGGAACGGATGGTCCGGCAATACCGGTTTGAAAACGGCCTGCTGGGTGGCGCCGACGCGACGTATTTCAACAAGCGCAGTCTGACGGCAGTGGCGGGCCCCTTCGCCTTCATGCATTCCCATTCCGCACAACAGTGAGACGCACCATGGCAGCGCAGGCCGCAATCGATTCGGTCAAAGTCCGCATGTATCGGCATGGATTTGGCGACTGTTTTCTGCTGTCGTTCTTTCATGGCCGCAAACGCGAATTCTCCATTTTGATCGACTGTGGAATCAAGCACGGGACCCGCTCCGAAGAAGTCCCCATTGAGGCCGTGATCGACGATCTCTGTGAAACGCTGGCTACGACTCCGAAAGGCCGACCGCGCATTGATGTCCTGGTGGCGACTCACGAACACTGGGATCACGTCGCCTACTTCCATCCCCAGAAATTTCCTGACTTCTTTGCCCGTTTCGAAATTGGCCAGGTCTGGCTGGCGTGGACGGAAGATCCTCACGACAAAGAAGCGGTCGCCATCAATTCGCGACTGCGTGCCGGAGCCGCCGCGCTGCAGGTCGCCGCCGCGGCCTTGCACGAGGTCGCGGCCGAAGAAGAATCCCGATTCGCCGGTCATCATTTTGCGGTCGATGTGGCCCAGGCCCGCAAAGAACTGAACTCTTCGTTAGCCGACGTGGTCGGCTTTTACGGCGTCGCAGCCAAGAGCAAAGTCAGCGACAGCGGCATCAAGTACAATCCAAACGGCACGGTCAGTGTCGAAACGGAAGTGGCCATGCGCCATGTCGTGGAACTGGGCGAACACGGAGGGGGCGTTCGCTACTTCTCGCCCGGAACCACCGTCGACCGGCGACTGTTGCCCCCGGGCATTAACGTATATGTCCTGGGCCCCCCGCGCGGCAAGCTGATCAACAAATCCAACCCGTCCGCCGGGAAGTCCAAAGAAACGTATTTGAGAATCGACGATACGGGCCTGGCGGGTTTTGTCGATGGCCTGCTGCATCTGGGTGCCCGTCGTCACGCTGGCACGGCCCCCGATGCCAGTGCCGTGGCCCCGACCGGCCCCTTCAGTCCGGGGGTTGGACTGCCCGCCGAGAAGGCGAGCCAGAATGCCTGGATGAAAGAGACCTACTACGCCCCCGGAGAAGAATACCGCCAGATTGATAATTGCTGGCTGGATGCCGCCGGGCAATTCGCACTCCAACTCGATGGCGCGATCAATAACACGAGCCTGGTGCTCGCGGTCGAACTGGCCGAGTCCGGTAAAGTCCTGCTGTTTCCGGGTGATGCCCAGGTGGGCAGTTGGCTCAGTTGGCATGACCTGGAGTGGAAGGTGAAACGCGACGGCAAAACGGAAACCGTTACCGCCCAGGACCTCCTGGCAAACACCGTCCTCTACAAGGTCAGCCACCACGGCAGCCATAACGCCACGGTGAAAGAGAAAGGGTTGGAAATGATGACCCACCCCGACCTCGTGGCGATGATTCCTGAAAAAGAAAAAAGTTACA
>JAFEBR010000696.1 GCA_018242565.1 Planctomycetota bacterium
ATGGCGCGCACCGGTTCCGTGCGTTTCGCGTCATGGAACTTGCGGCGCACGTGCGCCCAGCAGGCGACTTTCAAGATGGGGCTGTCCGCGCTCAGTTCGAGACCTTCGTAGTCGTCGTACGCACCGTACCCGTCGGCCTGTAAATAACCTGTGTAGTCCTTGAGAACTTTGTCCGGCCCGGCACGCTTGCGGGTGGTCGTGAAATCGAACCAGTGAAACGGATGCTGTTCGTCACCCACGTACACCCAGAATCGCGCTTGACACTGCTGTTGGGTGAACGCATCTCGCAACTTCACGGGCGTGTCGTCCGTATGCACGACGAACGACTCCAGCAACTGTTCCCGGAGCAGGTCACTCAGGGGACTGAGCAGTTCGCCGCAGCCGGCACACCAGTTCCAAAGTGTTTGGCGACTGAACGCGACGTCGTAGCGTTTGAAGATTTTCTCCAACCGGTACAACGGCAGATGATCGACATACTTGCTGACCAGAACATAGGCCAGCAGTCCCGCCTCGGCCATGCCCCCGGGAATCGGCAGCGGAGGTTTGGCAGCCGTGATGATGTTCGACGACAAGCGTTCCTGCTGGGCTGGCGACAGGGTCGGCAATTCGGGAACCGTCGTCTTCTGTTCGACGGCGGGGGCTCCCTCTGTCGTCGGTTGCGGAACGGCGGCCAACGGCTCGATAGCGGCAGCGTTCGACTCGCTGGTCGTCGGCTGATCGCCACCCTCCCGTTGTTCGACGCCCGACCCATCTTCTGTGGCCACGGTCCTGTTCTCGGTGCGTGTGTATTTCTTCTGATGATGTTCCACAATGAACAGCGACGCCGCCCGCCATTCGTACGTGCAGGTGATATCTTCGCCGATGCAGACGAGATTCTCTACGCCGCCCAAAGCCGCCTTTTCCGCATCCGACAGATCGTGGAGGTAAACCTGGCGTTCCAGTGTGTGCGGAGGCCGCCGACGTCCGTGCGCATCGCGTCTCCGAGGCGGTTTCTCATGATTGTCCGCGGGTGCCTCGGGCGGTGCCTCCGCAGGCGGAACCTGGGGATCGCCGGAATCCAGATCGGCAAACAGCGCGAGTTGTCGCGGATCGATCTTCTCGCTGGACGGCTGCAGCAATCGTTTCACCAGCAGGTCCATCTGATGTTCGAGCTGCTCAATGCGAGCGGTCTTCCCCTGCACAACCTGACACAAGCCGGCAATGATCTTTTTCAGCGCCGCCGGATCGTCGGGCAACTGATTCGGGTCAGGGAGTAGTGGAACGTCCGTGCTCATGTACACATGAGATACGCACCAATTCCGACTTTGCCTGAGAAATCTTTTCGTATTTCCGATTTTCCCGAAAACCGTTTCGACAGACGCTGGAACCCGAGCCGCGCCGTGCGCCTACCTGGGTGGCACGCGCGACAGAGACGCAGATCGTCCGCCCGTCACGGTGCTGGCCCGTGACGGGCGGATATCACCCTGCCAGCGACGAGATCGTCGTCGCAATTTAGCGCTTAGCGCGCGGCGATAGCCGGATTGGTGGTGTCCAATGGTCGCGAGTACCGTTTCTGGCGGACAACGCTCGACGGATCGATGCCCCAGAGCAACAGGGACAACTCTTGCGTCGTCACCAATGCGCTCTTGGCATTCGCGGACACCGCAGGGAATCGAAAGGTTCCCTCTTCGAGTCGCTTATAGACCAGCAACAGTCCGTCGCGGTCCCACATCAGAATCTTGACCCGATCGCCACGCCGATTGCGAAACACGAACCAATGGCCACTGAGCG
>JAFEBR010000697.1 GCA_018242565.1 Planctomycetota bacterium
CCAGGCGGTTTTGATAATCAGAATGGGCTCCTTCAGCTCTTTCTCCATATAAATTCCGAAGGTGAACTCGGGGCCGATCTTGCCGCCAATCTTGGTGGGTTGATTTCCACGTTCGCCAAAGCCGGCGGTCAACTTGCCCAGGCCCTCGCCATTTGCACTGCCGTCATAAGGGCCGGTCAAATACGACATCCAGACCTTGTCACAGACCCGTGGAGTTCCATCGGGATTGCGCATCTCCTTGAGCAAGGGTGCCGTCAGCGGATCCTTGCCGATGTAGTCAAAAGTGCTGATGGCCGCATGTCCCTCCATGTTGGACTGGCCCGCGAGGATGAAGACTTTGAGCGGCTTCGCGTCCGCGCTGGCGGCGGAGACGCCAATCGCAAAAAAACCAGCGACGAGTGCGGTGATTGCTTTTGTTTTCATTGTGTTATTCCTTGGAGTTTTTCAGTGGCGTTCACGTTGCTTCACGGGCCGCTTGTCCGGAGTTCGCCATTCTTGGGCTATCGCACCTGTCTTGTCCTATTTGATGCGGATGAGTTCCGGGGCGTCCGTCGAGGCTTCAATCCCAGCGATCGTTTCGCGGACGCTCTTGGCCTTCATGCGCATCAGATGCGGCGGGAAGTCTTTCTCGTCCTTCTCAAAATAGTTCGCGATCTTGGTCAGTTCTGGAATAACCGCTTTGGCGTGAGCGCCGTAGGTCAGGAGGATCGTCATGAGTTCCGGCGTTCTTTTCTCGCTGGCCCATGGATTCTGATCGCGGGTGTATTTCACGAGAGCAGACATGCCTTCTTCGATGTGATGCTGCGACAGGAGACGCAGGCCTTCCACGCGAATCCCGTCGGCGAACATCTCGCCGCTCGGCGCGGGCTGGACGATCGCTTCGTGAATGGCAGGCAGCAGAGGCTTGATCTCTTCGAGCGAGAGACGGCGATAAACGGAACCAATGCTGCCGCGAGCACGACCGTCCTCGTTCTTTAACCCGGCCCGCACAGCCTTGTAGAGCGCGGGGCGATCCACGCCTTCCAGCGAGCGGCCGAGCATCCCGTCGCGTTCAAACAACGCGAAGGAGAGATAGCGCTGCTGCATGCCGCGCGGGTCATTCTTCACATCCACCCGAGCCAGCAGTTCGAGCAGTTGCGGAACCGCTTTCAGGGCCGGCTCACCCATAGCAGCGAGTGCTTCAGCCGCTTTGATGCGGAGCCAGAGGTCTGAATGCGACAAGGTCTTCTGCAGGGCCTCCACGGCCGGTGCTCCACGTCCGCGAAGGAAGATCAACCCCTGGCAGGCTCCGTAGCGAGCGTCGAGGCTGGGAGAATCGAGCATCTCGACCAAAGGTGCCACGGGAGCGTTCTTGCGGCGTCCCAGAGCCATCGCCGCTCGCTCGCGCACGACGGGCGACCAACTGCGAAGGCGTTCGACGAGTTGGTCATCACTCAGCGCATCGTAGACGCTGTGGCGGTCTTTGTTGCTCCAGCCACGCCCGTCGACGATGAGTGCTTGGGCGGCGGCGGCATCGAGTTGCGGGACTGCACCAGCCTTTTTGCCCGTGAGATAAAGCTTCTTCAGTGGCATGGCGTAGGCCAGCAGATAGCCGCCCGTCGCGTCCCAGCCTGCATAGCTGTCTTCTCCAGGTTCCGGCGGACCCTGGTGCTGGAAATTGCCGTCCACACCGCGGGCGAGGTCGAAATACCAACTTCCAAACTCACTCATCCAGGCTCCGGTCGCCTGTGGTCCCGACTGGGCAACGCCTGGCATCGCCCACAGCATGTTGAAGAAATTGCCGGTGTGACCCGTGTCCCGTTCCGGTCCGTGCGAGGCTACGCTCATGCGCGAGAAGAACTCCGCACCTTTCGATTCACCGAGCTGGTTGAACAGCACGGCGGCCATTCCACACTTGCCGTTGTCCTCGTGGTTCTCAATCCAGGGATGATGGTCGCCGTAGGGAATCGCCCCTTTGCCGATGTAAAAGCGGAGCAGCCTGGTACTGCGCTCGATTGCCAAATCCAAGGCCGGGTCTATCACGCCCGCCTCGCGGGCCATCACCAGCGAGATCGTCAGCGGTACACCGGGCGAATTCATCATCCCGTAGCCGCCGAGACGGCCGTCGGGCTTCGCGAACCCGTGACCCCACGAACCGACCGCGCTTTGACCATGAGCGGCTTCGAGCGCGAGCCGCGTTAAGCCCGGCATCACCGAATCATCGCCCGTGGCGATCTTGTATTCGGCCAGAAACATCATGACGTAGCCGTAATACCAAGTCGCCATCCCATCGGTTCTGTAGTTCGCGGCCCATTCGGATTCCTTCTTGATCAGCGGGAGGAAGCTCGGGTCGCCGCTGGCTAACAGAGCGAGCGCATTGAGCGATCGTGGAATGGGATCCTGCCGCGTGGCATAGGAAGAATCCGCCATCCGCTTGGCGAGATCCTTGCACCCCTGTTCGAGAATGCGTTTGGACTTCAGGCAATCATAAGGAGCCGTAGCGCTATAACTTCCGAGCACCGGAAGCTTCACCACGACTTCCGCCTCGCTGCCTGCACGCGACCGGGTCAGGGTGAGTTTGCCTTGGCCTGCTTCCGATTCGGCAAGGGTCAGGGCCTTTCCCATTTCAGTGCGAGGGTCATAGGAAAACGGCTTGCCGCCGACGCCCAGGATCACATCGCCGACTGCGAGAACCCCGTCAGCGGGAGACCCCTTCTCCACTTTGGTGACCGTGATCTGACGCGCATCGGAGGTGACCAACTTGTCACAACGAATCCAGCCCCGCAGGCCGGTGGCTCCCAGATTCCAGTCGTGCATCGCGGCGGCAAAGCTCGATCCATTCGCAGCGAAAACGATGGTGACGGCAAGGAAAAGGAGTCTGATTTTCATGCGGATCACTTCCTGATCTGGGTGGGGAGTTGTTCTTGATGCAGACCGAGTGCGGCTGGAATCGATTGTCGACGAATATGCCGCCGAGCGCCTTGTGGACATCACGACGAAGACAAAATCACATTTTCTTGAACAGGCTGTCGAGGGGCTTTGGCTCGTCCATAGTCGGTTACCAGAGGCGTCCGGTGGGATTGCGTGAATCGTGCGGGGCCCGATCAACGACGCGTCGCGGACCGGCTTCTGAAGGGCGCAATCCTGACTATGCTACCGTGTCTTTGATGGCACCGCGATGACCAGAGGTTGCAGCAACGTTGGGCCGTTCGGTCATACAGACTCAGATCGCCGCACCGCCCGGGCTTCCCAGCGCGGTGGCTTACCGATGTCGTTCGCCGAGTACTTGCAACGACTCGATTGGACGGGCCGGGAATTTCGATACGACACACGCGCGGCGTCATCCCGTCTGCACTGGCGCCGATTCTGGAACGGTTGTCTCTCGGCGGAGAGGGCTGGTCCAAGCGGATTCACGATTTTCGGCTTAAATTCCGCCGGGCCGCGGGGAAACCCGAGTCGCTGACGAAAGAAGCCCCAAAGTCAGGCGGCCGCATGCCCGGACCCAACCACAGCCGGGAGATCTTCAGCCCGGGATCCGCACCGGGCCGGCAACCGCCGGTCTACGTCGCCGGTGGCCGTGCCACGGCGGGCCCCAGCCACGACAACGGGCACGATCGACAAATCCTGATTCTCGCAAGTCACCGAAAGTCGATCGCAGTCTTCGGTCAGCGCTCTACCGACGTGCGCGATGAACGCTCTATTTGGCCGACGCCTCTGTGAAATCGGCCGGGCTCAGCATATCGCACCGCCGTTCAGGGGCTCCACTCCCCCGACACGTGCCGATACGCCCAGCCATTTTTGAGACCGCCCCCGTTCCCGATGTTCATGGATCGCCCACAAGTCGCGATCAGCTGGGTGGCCCCACCCAAGCGCGACCTGGAACGCTACCACGCCGAAATTCGGGGGCTGGTCGCGGAACCCGGCGTCGGTTCCAGTCGCATCTCGTCCCGGCTGGCCGATCTTCAGGAACGGATCCGGCTCGCCGAACAGCGGGTCACCGAAATCGGCAACGAGGTCGATGGCTTGCGCCGACACATGATCGACGAAGATGACGTGGCCCAGGCGTTGGCGGCGTTCGACCCAGTCTGGGATTCGCTGACGCTCCGGGAACAGTCCCGCCTTCTGCACCTGCTGATCGAGCAAGTGGACTACGACGGACGCACCGACGACATCTCGATCACGTTTCACCCGACAGGCATTGAAACCCTGGCTACGGAGTGGGCCGAGAAACAGGAGAGCGTGGCCTGATCAAGCCCATCAGCATTCGGGCGAAAGTGCGGTTCCAGCCGGGCCGCAAGGGGAAGAAGGTGCTCAAGATCGGCGCGGCCCCAACGCCGGTCCCCCAACGCGGCCGCGTGCCCCGTGTGACGCGGTTGTTGGCCTTGGCCCACCGGTTCGAAAAGTTGATCCGGGACGGCGTGGTACGCGACTACGCCGACCTGGCCCGGCTGGGGCACGTCACACGGGCACGGCTATCCCAGATCATGGACCTGTTGCTGCTGGCCCCCGATCATCCAGGAGCAGATACTGTTTCTGCCGCTGGTCGAGGCCGGCGACGATCCGGTTTGCGAACGGCAGTTGCGGCGGATCGTGAAGGTGGAGGATTGGGGGAAGCAGCGGCGGGTGTGGCCATCGCGGTCTTAACCGTCAGCCTCGTGTAGGTTTGCAAAACTCGGCCAATATTATCGAGGGATGGCAAATCTAGTCACGATACGCCGCATGATGATGTGTCAGGATTGCGTTCGCGGAGCAGATTAATCGCCATCTTCCGCATACGCCGCCGGCATAATTCCGACTGATCGATATGCCTGAGCACATTCGAAAACGCAACAGGCAAACATCCAGAGCGATTTTTCTGGATCGCCGTCGATGTTTGAGATTCTGCGTCTGCGAAAAACCTCATTGGCACAGAAGATCCCCTTGTCAATAATCAGGATGCCCGCAGGCTTACCGGGGCCAACTCGATCGATTACTGAAGAGAGTTTCTTCCAGCCAGTGTATCCGACTCCAAACACAGGGCATACTCGTTCAAATATCCCCAGATTTGTTCGGCATTGAACGGCACCTGCGGCGGTCTGGAGCGAGTTAACCTTTTTGTGTGTTTGCTGAAACTCGTCCCATTGTGCTTCGATATCGGATTTGACCTCGATCGCAACACCGACCGCCTCGCATGGATATACGCGAGAGTTAGTCTCGCCGATGCCGGCAGCACTCGGGAAAAACGGAAACTCAATCACGATGTCGATTTGGCCGCTGCAACCTTCGAACGCGTCAATCAGATCGCCGTGACCGAATCTATATCCGGGTGGAAGTATCCTTTGCAGGAAGCTCGAAATAAACGTTTCCCTGTCTCGGCCTTTGCTAGCGGTGCTCGCGTCCCGGCCAGTTAAATGCCCTGCCATTAGCCCGCGATGGAGACCTTCAAGCCGCGACCGTAATGCGACATTCATCACTTACCTCGTACGAAACGGAATGGCACCCAGGCAGAAATCGTATACCCTCTATTTGGGGACCACGCTGTACCGATACTGATCCCCTTGGACCTGGCAATGACCGTGCCATGCGTTTCGGCGGACCGTCGCCGCGCACGACACCTTTACTACGGTGAGACCGTATTCGTCTCGCAAGCACTCACGAACAGCCTTTGTGATTCGCTTTTCGCTCAACTCCAGAAGTGGAGAATTCCTGCCGAGGCCTGGCAAGTCTGCTTTGAATCCGTTGCTGACGACAAGTTCTGGCATCGCTCCTGACTCCTGTTCGTGTTTCCAATCAATCGAAGCCGTGTTTAGTTGCCGTTGACTGACGTCGTGGTTGCACGGTGTCGAAAGAAATGCCTATTGAGCGGACGCGGCAGTCGATCATTCGGTTGCATTCCGATACTCACCACGTCCGCGCAAAATGTAGGTGACAGTGTGACGCGATACTCCGAAGACCAAAATCACCCGATAAAAAACTCGCGCACAGGTTGGCAGGGCCTATGCACGACTGAGCCTATGGCTCCCGAACCTTGTCTCGCCGCGATCCCACATCGCTGAACGCCCATCGCCACCGCGTGCACGTGGCCCGGAGCGCCATGGTTATCCCCGCAAAATGGGGTGTTTCCGGTTGCGGCTTCCGCGTTTGGCAAGCCAAGCTGCCACGGGCCACCTCCTTTCGATTACGAAGCGAGAATACGATAATTCCTGGAACTGATGCGGTAAACGGTGTGTTTCCCTGCATGGTTCAGAGATTTTGGTTCAAATCCCAGGTTTTCTACAAATTATTCGGGTGGATCTGGCAGGGGCCGGAGAGTCGCGGTTCGCAGATCATGGTCTTGTCTCTGTCTCGCGAAATTCAGCGACGGTTATCTGAGTGGAGGATCGTCAACGAGATGCTCCTGTTGAATTTCGATGCCGTTTGGCTCGATCTCTGACCTTGTTCATCTAATTCAATTCGCAGCAAAAGCAAGTTTTTTTGCTCACGATGTCTTCCTCAATCCTCGCTGTCGAACGGCTCTCACTCGCCGAGATCTCTGGGCCGTTTCTGTCACCCGGCATCGCCAGGCGGATACGGGCGCGAAGAAAGCCAACGCGGTACGCGGGGGACGTTGACGTGAGCCAAAATACACGCGATATCTGATGGA